>NZ_JBLZPH010000015.1:0-46256 GCF_049199205.1 Shinella sp. M31
CAAAAGCAGCAAAAACACCCTGAACCAAATCAGGCCCTATTCTCACCAGCTCCATCAGGAAACCTTAGAGCGAGTTCGTCGGCCGCCAGAAGCGCCGCCGCTCTCGTTCGATGGCCGGGTTATAGGCCCACAGTTTTCAACCGTCAACAGCCATGTGACACTTTTTTGAAAAAATCTTCGAAAAAATGCGTTTGCCTTTCATTTGCCGCGGCGAAAGGCCGGATTTCCAGGCGGTTTACACCGCAAACCGTGTGAAAGCGCCTAATTGCCCTCAGATTATCACAATCGGCGCCTCTAGAGAGGAGCATAGAAGCAGCGTGATTTGACTCGCGGGCCCACCTGCGTGCATCTTCCCGCGCTGAAACGATAAGACAGGGCGAATGCAATCGGCATGACCACCCACAGGAACATGATCCGATCCCTCGGCAATGAACCGCCGATCCTCGCCGACGGGCGCAAGGCGCCCGACCGTCGCGAGATTTCGCTGCGCTGGCTGTCCGGCACCTTCCTGACCGGCATCACCTCTTCCATCCTCATGGGCGTCGCGCTTTTTGCCGCCCTCGACGGGCGCCAGCAGCTTGCCATTCCGGCAGAAGCCTATGCGGCGATCGGCACGGCCAACCAGACGAACAAGACCGGCGAAACGGCCAAGCGCGGCGAACGCGTGCTGGAGCCTGCCATCGTCACCAAGCCCGCCGACAAGAAGATCATGGAAATTTCCACCATGATCCACGACGGCCAGAAGGAAGTGGTGCGGCGCCAGCCCTTCGCCCATGTGAAGATGGCACTCGCCGCCAATCATGCGACGACCGAGGACTACCCGCGCTTCGATCCGCTGGCGATCTTCTCGACCAACGGCAAGGACGCGGCATCGGCCCCGCGCATGGGCACGATCTATGGTTCGGATGTCGAATCCGAAGTGGCCTTGCAGACCGACGCTTTCCCGACCGGGGGCTCGGCACTCGATTATGCCGACCAGATGTCGATCGAAGAGGTCGAGGAAAACGTCCGCACCAACGGCTCGGTCCTGACGGACGGCGATACGCAGGTCGCATCCCTCTATTATGTCGATCCGCAGCGCTTCGCCTCCGAGGGGTCCGACCTCGATCTGCTGCAGGGCCTGACCGCGCGCGTGGTCGAAGAGAATATGAGCGTTTCGAACTTCGATACGGCGACCCCCGACGATACCGAATATGCCGACGACGTCATTCCGGTGCGCAGTGCGGCCGATATCACCGAGATCATGACGGCGGCGGGCTATACCAAGGCCCAGGCGGAGGACCTCTCCGCTTATCTCGAGGGCCAGCTGGGCAGCAAGCAGCTGGCCGAAGGCGATGTCCTGCGCATCTGCATTTCGCAGCAGGGCAAGGAGGCCAGCATCGTGCGCGCCAGCGTCTATTCGCGCGGGCACCATGTCGTGACGGCCGCACTCGATGATGCCGGCCGCTTCGTCAGCGGCGCCGAGCCGCCGGTTCTCGATGCCGTGGCGACCGCCTTCGATGCCGACGACCGGCCGACCATCATCGCCGGCCGCGACCTGCCCCGTGTTTATGACGGCATCTATCGTGCCGCGCTATCCTACGGCATGGGTCAGGACATGACAGCGGAAATCATTCGCGTTCTCGCCAGCAATGTCGATTTCCAGGCGCAGCTTCGCCCGACGGACAGTCTGGAAGCCTTCTTCTCGGTGGCCGATGAAAAAGGCCTAGCGACGGAGGATTCGGAACTCCTCTTCCTCGACGCCAAGTTCGGCGACTCGGAAACCCGCGTCTACCGTTTCCAGAATCCGGAAGACGATTCGGTCGACTACTACGACGAAGACGGCAAGAGCATCCGTCAGTTCCTGCTGCGCAACCCGGTTCCGAACGGCACGTTCCGCTCCGGCTTCGGCATGCGCCGCCACCCGATCCTTGGCTTCTCGCGCATGCATACCGGCGTGGACTGGGCAGCCCCGCGTGGCACGCCGATCATCGCCGCCGGCAACGGCGTGGTCGAAAAAGCCGGATGGGATTCCGGCGGCTACGGCAACCAAACGCTGATCCGCCACGCCAACGGCTACGTCTCCTCCTACAACCACCAGAGCGCCATCGCCAAGGGCGTCAAGGTCGGCGCGAAGGTGCGGCAGGGCCAGGTGATCGGCTTCGTCGGCACGACCGGCCTTTCGACCGGCCCGCACCTGCACTACGAGCTGATCGTCAACGGCAACAAGGTGGATGCGCTGAAAATCCGACTGCCCGGTGGCAAATCGCTGGAAGGCAAGGCGCTCGCCCAGTTCGAGACGGAGCGCAAGCGTATCGACGACCTGCTTGGCCGCGGCGACCCGACACAAGTCGCCGAAACCCACTAAAACAAAAAGCGCGGGCCGAGACCCGCGCTTCGTTTTTTCAGGGACAAGAGCCTGGTTAGGCAGCCTTGTTCACCGCGGCATTGCGCGGCGAGAAGAGCAGCCGGTCGGAACCGGCAGTCACCTTGACGGTCGAACCGTCCGGGATGTCGCCGGAGAGGATCTTCTCCGCCAGTGGATCCTGCAGGTGCTTCTGGATCGCCCGTTTCAGCGGACGCGCACCATAAACCGGGTCGTATCCCTTCTCGGCCAGCCAGTGCACGGCCTCCTCGTCGAGGTCGAGAACGATCTTGCGATCGGTCAGCAGCTTACGCAGACGCGCCAGCTGGATATCGACGATCGCGCCCATTTCCGACCGCTTCAGGCGGTGGAACAGGATGATCTCATCGACGCGGTTCAGGAATTCCGGGCGGAACGCCGTCTTCACGACATCCATCACCTGGTCGCGAACCGTATCGCTATCCTCGTTTTCGCCGAGCGCCGTCAGATATTCCGCACCGAGGTTAGACGTCATGATGATCATCGTGTTGCGGAAATCGACGGTGCGGCCCTGGCCATCGGTCAGGCGGCCGTCGTCGAGAACCTGCAGGAGCACGTTGAAGACATCCGGATGCGCCTTCTCGATTTCGTCGAACAACACGACCTGATAGGGCCGGCGGCGGACGGATTCGGTAAGCGCACCGCCTTCCTCATAGCCGACATAGCCGGGAGGCGCGCCGATCAGCCGGGCAACGGAGTGCTTCTCCATATACTCCGACATGTCCATGCGCTGGATCGCCGTCTCGTCGTCGAACAGGAAGCGGGCAAGCGCCTTGGTCAGCTCCGTCTTGCCGACGCCGGTGGGCCCAAGGAAGATGAACGAGCCGATCGGCCGGTTCGGATCCTGCAGGCCGGCGCGGGCACGGCGAACGGCACGGGACACCGCCTGGACGGCATCACCCTGGCCGACGACCCACTTGGCAAGCTCGTCTTCCATCCTGAGCAGCTTGTCGCGCTCGCCTTCCAGCATCTTGTCCACGGGAATGCCCGTCCAGCGGGAGACCACATGGGCGATGTTGTCGGGGGTCACGACCTCCTGCACCATCGGATCGACATCACCGACCTCATGGCCTTCAGCCTCTTCCAGCTCCTTTTCGAGCTTCGGGATGATGCCATAGGCCAGTTCGCCGGCGCGCTGGAATTCACCCTTGCGTTGGGCAATGGCGAGTTCATTGCGCAACTCGTCGAGTTGACGCTTCAAATCGGCAGCACGGCCGAGTTTCGACTTTTCCGCCTGCCAGCGGGCGGTCAGCGCCGAGGCTTCTTCCTCGATCGCGGCGAGATCGACTTCGAGCTTTTCGAGTCGGTCCTGCGACGACCGGTCGGTTTCCTTCTTCAGGGCCTCGCGCTCGATCTTCAGCTGGATGATGCGGCGATCGAGTTCGTCAAGCTCTTCCGGCTTGGAATCGACCTGCATGCGCAGCCGCGAGGCGGCTTCGTCCATCAGGTCGATGGCCTTGTCCGGCAGGAAGCGATCCGTGATGTAGCGGTTGGAGAGCGTCGCGGCGGCAACCAGCGCCGAATCGGAGATCCGGACCTTGTGATGCTGCTCGTACTTCTCCTTCAGGCCGCGCAGAATCGAGATCGTGTCCTCAACGGTCGGCTCTTCCACCATGACGGGCTGGAACCGGCGGGCAAGAGCCGCATCCTTCTCGACATGCTTGCGGTATTCGTCGAGCGTGGTGGCGCCGACGCAATGCAACTCACCGCGGGCAAGCGCGGGCTTCAGGAGGTTGGAGGCGTCCATCGCCCCCTCCGCCTTGCCGGCGCCGACCAGCGTGTGCATCTCGTCGATGAACAGGATGATCTCGCCGTCTTCCGCCTGCACTTCGGCAAGAACGGCCTTCAGGCGCTCCTCGAATTCACCGCGATATTTCGCACCGGCGATCAGCGCGCCCATGTCGAGCGCCATCAGCTTCTTGTCCTTCAGGCTTTCCGGCACGTCGCCATCGACGATACGGAGCGCAAGGCCTTCGGCGATCGCCGTCTTGCCGACGCCGGGCTCGCCGATCAGAACAGGATTGTTCTTGGTGCGGCGCGACAGGACCTGGATCGTGCGGCGAATTTCGTCGTCGCGGCCGATAACAGGATCGAGCCGGCCTTCGCGCGCATCGGCGGTCAGGTCGCGGGCGAATTTCTTCAGCGAATCGAAGCCTTGCTCGGCGCTTGCCGTATCGGCGGTGCGGCCCTTGCGGATGTCGTTGATGACCTGGTTGAGCTTGACGGCGGTCACGCCGGCTTTCGCCAGGATATCGGAAGTCGCAGCGGATTTTTCGATGGCCAGCGCCAGAAGCAGGCGTTCGACCGTGACGAAGCTGTCGCCGGCCTTCTTGGCGGCGTCTTCGGCGGTAGAGAAAACCTTGGCGAGCGGCTGCGAGAGATAGACCTGCCCGTTGCCGCCGGAAACTTTCGGCAGCTTGGCAAGGGCGGCGTCATTGGCCATCCGCGCATCGCGCGCATTGCCGCCGGCGCGCTCGATGAGCGATGCGGCCATGCCCTGCTCGTCGTCGAGCAGCACTTTCAGCACATGTTCGGGCGTGAACTGCGGATGGCCGTCGGCCAGCGCCTTGGTCTGGGCGGATTGCAGGAACCCGCGCACGCGTTCGGAGTATTTTTCAATGTTCATATAGGCCTCCAGGACTCGGCCGGCCCTTCAGGCACCGGTCGACGATTTGAAGATAGGCTCCCATCAAGGCGAACCTTTCATGCTTGCGGCGCCCCGGCCTTGCGACCGGTCAACCGCCTGAAGCGAATATGGTGGAGCGCGTTTGCGAATTAAAGGATCGTCGCCAGCCCCAGCCGATATTTTTCCAAACGGCCTGCCAAAACGCAAGAACCCGGCACGAGGCCGGGTTCCTGATGGTTCTGAAGAGCGCTTCGTTATTCCGAAGCAGGCTCGAGCGCCGGGGAATCGTCACCGGACGATGCACCGTCCTCACCGGCGGACTGGCCTTCGCCACGGCGCGGGCGGCGCGGACGCGGCGTATTGCTGCGGCGGCGCGGTGCGCGGCCGGCAGGCGCTGCGGCTTCTTCTTCAAGCGCGACTTCGGCCGGCGTGCCGTCGATGACCGGCTGCGGTCCGGAGCCATCGATGACGGGCTGCTCGACGACGGGCCGGGGCGCCGGCTTCGGCGCGGGCTTGGCAACAGGCGCTGCGGCAACGGGTGCCGGCTCGTCTGCTGGCATCGCGTCGCCATCGTCCTGATCGCGATCATAACCGTCGTTGTCATCGCTGCGGTCGGCATTGTCGGCGCGCTCGTCACGCGGATAGCGTTCCTGCATCTGCGCCTGCGCTGCCGCGATAATGCGGTTATAATGCTCGGCGTGCTGCAAGTAGTTTTCCGCGATGACACGGTCGCCGGCGCTCTGGGCGTCGCGCGCGAGCGTGGTGTATTTTTCGGCGATGTGCTGGGCCGTGCCCCTGATCTTCACGTCCGGACCCGAGCTGTCGTAGGTCCGCGTCAGGGGATTGCCGCCCTTGCGGTGGTTGTTGTGGTTATTGCTGTTATTGTTGTTGTTATTATTGTTGTTACGCCCGCGGCCGCGCTTGTTTTGCTGTCCTGGCCTCATATTTCACTCACCTAACGTATCGTGTCTGGATGATCATGTGTCTGCATGCTTGATCCGGCCATGCCAAATCAAGCATCCTTACCCGCGGGCAAACCACGCCGGTGGGTGGTCCTGTCGCCGTAAGACGTTAAATTAACAGGTACCCGCACAGGGCAGTCTTCAACCCTATCAACTCTTCGAGAGAGCAATCCTCGATCGGGGTCATGCAGGAACGAATCTCTGTGTCATGACCGCTTGCCCAGTGCGTGGCCGCAACCTAGCCCGCTTCCTTCACAATTCCAAGCCTTTTCTTCAGGCTCTCGGAATTTGCTGCGCACATGCAGCAAAACTTTAGAAGGCCGCCGATTTTGCAAAGACAAGCGCCCGGTCGTTGCCACCCAGATCCGCCACCGCTTCGATCCGCGCGAAACCGTTTTCGCGCATGATCGCGGTCACCGCGTCTTTCTGGTCATAGCCGATTTCGTATGCCACCAGGCCGTTTTCCCTGAGATGATCGCCTGCACCGGCGGCGATGGCGCGATAGGCAGCAAGCCCGTCTTCGCCGCCATCCAGTGCCAGGATCGGATCGAAGAGCCGGACCTCGTCGTCCAGCGTTCCGACCACGGAACGCACGATATAGGGCGGATTTGACACGATGATGTCGAAGGCCCCGGTCACGGCTGCAAACCAGTCGCTCTCGACCGCTTCGAAGCAGTCGGCGACACCATTGAGATCGGCATTGCGCCGCGCCGTTTCAAGGGCGCCCGCCGAAAGATCCGCGCCCACCCCCGTCGCACCCGGCACGAGATCGAGCAGCGCAAGGCAGATCGCCCCGGTGCCCGTGCCGAGATCGAGAATGCGGCAGCCCCCCGTTTCGGCCAGGATTTTCCGCGCATAGGGTACGAGCGTATCGACAAGCACCTCCGTATCGGGACGCGGCTCCAGCGTTTCCGGCGAAAGGGCAAGGTCGAGCCGCGAAAAGGCGCGATGGCCGAGAATGCGATGAACGGGTTCGCGCGCCACGCGGCGGGCAACGGCCGCGTCGACGGCCGATTGTTCGGCAGCGCCGAGAACGCGAGCCCCCTCGGTAAGGATCGCCGTCGAGGAAAGCTTGAGGACGCCGGAGACCAGGGCGCGCGCATCCTGCGCCGCATCCGCAATACCGCCATCCGCCAGTTGGCGCCGCGCCGCGGCCAGAACCTCGGCGAGCGTCGCGCCGCTCATCGGCCCTGTTCGCCGAGCTGGGCGAGCTGGCCCGCCTGATAATCGGCCACCAGCGCATCGACGATCTCGTCGATTTCGCCCACCATCATCCGGTCGAGCTTGTAGAGCGTCAGGTTGATGCGGTGGTCCGTCACGCGGCCCTGCGGAAAATTGTAGGTCCGAATGCGCTCGGACCGGTCGCCCGAGCCGACCTGACTCTTACGATCGGCGGAACGTTCGCTGTCGGCGCGCTGGCGCTCGATATCGTAGAGCCGCGAACGCAGGACCTGCATGGCCTTGGCGCGGTTCTGGTGCTGCGACTTTTCAGAGCTGGTGACGACAAGGCCGGTCGGCAGATGCGTGATGCGCACAGCCGAGTCGGTCGTGTTGACATGCTGGCCGCCGGCACCCGACGAGCGCATCGTATCGATGCGGATGTCTTCCGGGCGGATTTCGATATCGATCTCTTCCGCCTCCGGCAAAACGGCGACAGTCGCTGCCGAGGTATGGATGCGCCCGCTCGCCTCCGTCTCCGGCACGCGCTGCACGCGATGCACGCCGGATTCGAACTTCAGCTTGGCGAAGACGCCGCGCCCCGTAATCGTCGCGATGATTTCCTTGAAGCCGCCCGCCTCCCCCTCGCTTGAGGAGAGAACCTCGACCTTCCAGTTATGCGCGGCGGCGTAGCGTTCGTACATGCGAAAGAGATCGCCGGCAAAGAGGGCTGCTTCCGAACCGCCCGTACCGGCGCGGATTTCGAGGATCGCGCTCTTCTCGTCGGCCGCGTCCTTGGGGAGAAGCAGGATCTGCATCTCCTTTTCGAGGCCTTCGAGGCGTTCCTTCAGCTCCGGCAGCTCCATTTCGGCGAGATCACGCATCTCGCGGTCGGTCGTCTTGTCGTTCAACAGGGCTTCGAGGTCGGCGATTTCGCCATCGACCTTCTGGTATTCGCGGATTTTCGTAACGACCGGCTGGAGCTCGGAATATTCCGAGGCGAGCCGCACATAGGTCTCCGAATCCGGGCCCGCCGACATGCGTGCCTCGATCTCGCCGAAACGGCGTTCGAGTTCGCGCATCTTTTCAACGGGAAGCTTCGCCACCGTTCAAACTCCAATCATATCTTTAAAGCGGAATGCCGTTTTCGGCCGCAAAGTCGGTGAGGATCTGGCGGATCGAAGCCGTCGGCTTCAAGTCGTCGAGCGCAGGCGTCAGCAGCGCTTCGAGCTTGCCGGCATCGAGCGAAAGCAGCATCGACTTGACCGGGCCGATGGCGGCCGGCGACATCGAGACGGAGCGGAAGCCGATACCCAGCAGCGCCATGGCGGAGATCGGCTTGCTCGCCATCTCGCCGCACAGCGTCACCGATGTGTCGTTGCGTTCGCCGGCGCGCACGATGTCGCGCAGGATGCGCAGGAACGGGCGGCCGAGCGTATCGAAACGGTCCGACACCCGGGCATTGCCGCGGTCGACGGCCATCGCGAACTGGAAGAGATCGTTCGAGCCGACCGAGACGAAGTCCACCTCCGCCATCAGCTCGTCCATCTGCCAGAGCAAGGCCGGCACTTCGAGCATGGCGCCGAACTGCAATTTCTTCGGCAGCTGCTCGCCGATCTTCGACTGGCGCTGGATTTCCTTCTGAAGGAGATCGCGGACTTCCTTCAGCTCCGAAACCTCAGTCACCATCGGCAGCATGAGCCGGAGATCGGCGCCTGCCGCCGCGCGCAGCATGGCGCGCAACTGCGTGCGCAACAGGCCCGGCCGGTCAAGCGACAGGCGGATGGCCCGCCAGCCGAGCGCCGGGTTTTCTTCTTCCGCCGCGCGGAAATAGGGCACGACCTTGTCGCCGCCGATATCGAGCGTGCGGAAGGTCACCGGACGGCCGCCCGCCTGTTTCAGCACGTTGCGGTAAAACGCCTCCTGCTCCTCCGCCTTCGGCATGGTCGAGGCGATCATGAACTGAAGTTCGGTGCGGAAGAGGCCGATGCCGGACGCACCGGATTCGTTGAGATGCGGCAGGTCGACAAGCAGGCCCGCATTCATCTGCAGATTGATATGGCGCCCATCCCTCGTGACAGGCTCGACGGCGCGCAACGCGCGATACTGCTCCTGCCGGCGGGCGCGGAAGCGCACCTTTTCCTCATAGGAGCGCTGGAGATCGGAGAGCGGGCGCAGATGCACCCGCGCATCGTCCCCATCGACGATGATGGCATCGCCGTTTTCGGCCAGCGCCACGGCACCCGCCGCCTGGCCGACAACCGGAATGCCCATGGCGCGCGCGACGATGACGACGTGGCTGGTGACCGCGCCGTCTTCCAGCACGAGGCCGCGCACGTTCTGGCGCGGATAGTCTAGCAGTTCGGCCGCACCCATGGCGCGCGCGACGACGATCGCGTCGTTCGGGAAGCTGCTGGCCGAGAGTTTCGCGCCGTAGCCCGTCAACTGCCGCAGCAGGCGGTTGGCCAGGTCGTCGAAATCGTGCATGCGTTCGCGCAGATAGGGGTCCGTCAGGCGGATCATGCGCGCCTTGGTCTCGCTCTGCACGCGCTCGACCGCCGCTTCCGCCGTCAGGCCGTTGCGGATCGCCTCTTCGAGCTTTCTCACCCAGCCGCGGTCATGGGCGAACATGCGGTAGGTCTCCAAGACCTCGCGGTGCTCGCCTTCCATGGAGATTTCGCGGCGCGACAGCATGTCGTCGATGGAGATGCGCAGCGAACCCAAAGCTTCGGCAAGACGGCCGAGCTCGTGTTCGGAATCCTCGTTGAGCAGATTGGTGACGACGATGCGCGGCTCGTGCAGCACGACATAGCCGAGGCCGATGCCCTCACCGAAGCTCGCCCCCTCGATGGCGACGGGGCGCGACAGGTCCAGCTCCAGGCCGGGCTTGGTGAGCTTCTTCAGCTCGCCGGTCGCCACCATTTCCGCAATCACCATCGCCGTCGTTTCGAGCGCCTCTACCTCGTCTTCGCGGTAGGTACGGCTCGCCCTGTTCTGCACGACAAGCACGCCGAGCGCCCTGCCGGTGCGCAAGATAGGAACGCCGAGGAAGGAGTGGTAGATCTCCTCGCCCGTTTCCGGCAGATAGGTGAAGGCGGGATGCGACTGGGCGTCGGACAGGTTCAGCGGCCGGGCGGAGGCTGCGATGGTGCCGACGAGGCCCTGCCCCATCTTAAGCTGGGCCAAGTGCACGGCACCGGGATTGAGACCTTCGGTCGCGTAGAGTTCGAGAACGCCGTCGGAGCGCAGCACGTAGACGGAACACACTTCCGCGACCATGTTCTGCGCGATCTGGCGCACGATCTGGTCTAGGCGCTCCTGCGGCTCGAGCGGCTCCGCCATCAACTCGCGCAGCCGCTTGAGAAGAACGCGCGGACCCGCGGAGAGATCTCTCATCGCGTGGCGTCTCCCGAAAATGACGTTACCTCACCGGCGCTGGCCCGCGCTGGTGATCACAGGATCGGCGCCGACTCGGCTGGTAATTACTTCTTATCCAGACCGTAGACGGAATGCAAAGTCCGAACGGCGAGTTCCGCATAAGGACCGTCGATCAGGATGGAAATCTTGATTTCCGAGGTCGTGATCGCCTTGATGTTGATGCCCTTGTCGGCAAGCGCCCGGAAGGCCGAGGCGGCAACGCCGGCATGGCTGCGCATGCCGATACCGATGACCGACACCTTCACCAGGCCCGTTTCGTGCTGGATCACGTCGAAACCGACCTGCTCCTTGGCGCCTTCCAGAACCTTCAGCGCCTTTTCCACGTCGCCGAAGGGAACCGTGAAGGTCATGTCGGTCTTGGAGCCGTCCTCGGAAATGTTCTGGACGATCATGTCGACATTGATATGGGCTTCGGCAAGCGGGCCGAAGATCGCGGCCGAAACGCCCGGCCGGTCGGCGACGCGGCGGAGCGAGATCTGCGCTTCATCCTTGGCATAGGCGATGCCGGTTACGACTTCCTGTTCCACGATCTCATCCTCATCACAAATCAGCGTACCGGGCGGGTTCAGAAGATCGCCCATGCCCGGCGCATCGGGATCCTCGAAAGACGAACGCACGAAGGTGCGCACCTTGTGCACCATGGCAAGCTCGACGGAGCGCACCTGGAGGACCTTGGCGCCGAGGGAGGCCATTTCGAGCATTTCCTCGAAGGCGATCTTCTTCAGGCGGCGGGCCTTCGGCTCGATGCGCGGATCGGTCGTATAGACGCCGTCCACATCGGTATAGATATCGCAACGGTCCGCCTTGACGGCGGCGGCGATGGCAACGGCCGAGGTATCGGAGCCGCCACGGCCAAGCGTCGCGACGCGATTGTCGGGGCCGAGGCCCTGGAAGCCGGCAACGACGGCCACCTGACCCTCGCCCATACGGCGAATAATATCCGAACCCTCGATCTCGAGGATGCGGGCGGCACCGTGGGCGTTGTCGGTGCGGATCGGGATCTGCCAGCCCTGCCAGGAGCGGGCATCGACACCCATCGACTGGAGCGCAATGGCGAGAAGGCCGGCGGTGACGAGTTCGCCCGAGGCGACGATGGCGTCATATTCGCGCGCATCGTAGAAAGGCGAATTGGCGCCCGTCACCTTCGGCATGTTCTGCACCCAGGCGACGAGTTCGTTCGTCTTGCCGGACATGGCCGAAACGACGACGGCGACCTCGTGGCCGGCATCGACCTCGCGTTTCACATGGCGGGCCACATTGTGGATACGGTCGAGGTCAGCGACGGACGTTCCGCCGAATTTCATCACGATGCGTGCCATGGATGTTTACCGCTATTTTCGATGTCGCGCGAGCGCGCGGGAGAAACCGCGGGGTTCTTAGCGGAAGACCCCGCGCTGTGCAATGCGCAAACTGTACCAATCGGTACGGTTCGGACAAAAGGATGGGAAACCGCCCGCCCCGGCGTCGGCCCAAGAACGAAAAGGCCCGCGCGCCTTGTCGGGCACGCGGGCAAGAAGGGATCGGATGATAAGGGGACGGGCGGCGAACCGCCCATCCGGGCCTTGTTACTTCTGCCAGCTCTTGACGAGTTCGTCGTAGTTGACGGTGAGCGGCTTTTCCTTCTCGTTCTCGATCTTCAGCTGCGGAGCGAGGTTGCCCTTTTCAACGGCATCCTTGTTCCAGTAGGCGAGATCGTGCTCTTCCGCGAGCTTGGGACCCATGTCGCCCTGAACACCGGAGCGCTCGATGCGGCTCAGGACCTTTTCCTGCTCGGCGCAAAGCGAGTCCATCGCTTCCTGCGCGCTCTTGGCACCCGACGATGCATCGCCGATCGCCTGCCACCAAAGCTGGGCGAGCTTCGGATAGTCCGGAATGTTCGTGCCGGTCGGCGACCACTGCAGACGGGCCGGCGAACGGTAGAACTCGACCAGACCGCCGAGCTTTGGCGCGCGGTCCGTGAACGACTTGTGGTCGAGCGTGGACTGACGGATGAAAGTCAAGCCGACATGGCTCTTCTTCACGTCGACGGTCTTGGAGGTCACGAACTGCGCGTACAGCCAGGCGGCCTTGGCGCGGTCGTCCGGGGTGGACTTCATCAGCGTCCAGGAACCGGCGTCCTGATAGCCGAGCTTCATGCCGTCCTTCCAATAGACGCCGTGCGGGCTCGGCGCGAAGCGCCACTTCGGCGTGCCGTCCGCGTTGACGACCGGCAGGCCTTCCTTGACGAAGTCGGCGGTGAACGCCGTATAGGTGAACATCTGCTGGGCGACTTCGCCCTGCGAGGGGACGGGGCCGGATTCGGAGAAGTTCATGCCGGCTGCCGACGGCGGCGCGTAGGCCTTGATCCAGTCGAGATACTTCTGGATGGCATAGACCGAAGCCGGGCCGTTGGTATCGCCGCCGCGGGCGACGCACGAGCCGACCGGCTGCGACTTCTCGTTGACCTTGATGCCCCATTCGTCGACCGGCAGGCCGTTCGGAATGCCCTTGTCGCCGTTGCCGGCCATCGAGAGCCAGGCGTCGGTGAAGCGCCAGCCGAGCGACGGGTCCTTCTTGCCGTAGTCCATGTGGCCATAGACCTTCTTGCCGTCGATCTCACGGCCGGTGAAGAACTCGGCGATGTCCTCGTAGGCCGACCAGTTGACCGGAACGCCGAGGTCGTAGCCGTACTTCGCCTTGAAGTCTGCCTTGTTCTTCTCGTCGTTGAACCAGTCGTAGCGGAACCAGTAGAGGTTCGCGAACTGCTGGTCGGGCAACTGGTAGAGCTTGCCGTCGGGCGCGGTCGTGAAGGACTTGCCGATGAAGTCGTCGACGTCGAGACCCGGATTGGTGACGTCCTTGCCCTCGTTGGCCATGAAGTCGGTCAGCGCGCGGGCCTGCTGGTAGCGCCAATGGGTGCCGATGAGGTCGCTATCGTTGACATAGGCGTCGTAGATGTTTTCGCCCGACTGCATCTGCGTCTGCAGCTTTTCGATGACGTCGCCTTCGCCGATCAGGTCATGGGTGATCTTGATGCCGGTGATGGCGGTGAAGGCCGGTGCGAGAACCTTCGATTCGTATTCATGCGTGGTCAGCGTCTCGGAAACGACCTTGATGTCCATGCCGGCGAACGGCTTGGCGGCATCAACGAACCACTGCATTTCCTTTTCCTGGCCCGCGCGGTCGAGCGAGGACATGTCGCCGATCTCCGAATCCAGGAATTTCTTGGCGGCATCCATGTCCGCGAAGGCGGAGCCGGTGAACGCCAGCAGCAGGACTGCCGTCGTCGTCAGAAGTTGCTTTCGCATTTTGATCCTCCCTTAGGGTTTGCGATTGCGACTGCACGTGCGAAGGCCCCATTTCTCCCCGAGGCCTCCATTTTCTTTTGCCTTAGACGAAGCGGAACACGCCGATGGCGTAGACCACGGACAAGGCAAGAGCCCACCACAGGTTGGGACCGACAAGGCCCAGCCATGCGAGATGAATGAACGCCGAGCCGAGCAGCGACACGAAAAGCCGGTCGCCGCGGGTCGTCTCGAAGCGCAGGATACCGACGCGCGGGTTGCCGCCCGGGCGTGCGTATTCCCAGACCGCCATCAGCGCGATCAGAAGAAAGATCGTCAGGAAGAACATGGCTGTGGGGAACGACCAGGCCATCCAGCCGCCGGGGATCAGCGACGCGAACCAGTCGCGCGCGCCGTCCTTGACGGGAAGGGACAGCACCAGGAAGCCCGCAGCAAAGGCGTAGATGGCAAGCACGGCGGCCAGCGCGACGGGCCAGCGGGTATTGCGGTTGACGATGGTGGCCATGAGACCCTCCCCCTCAGACCCGGCCAAGGGCAAAGCCCTTGGCGATGTAGTTGCGGACGAAATAGATGACGAGCGCGCCCGGAATGATGGTGAGCACGCCGGCGGCGGCAAGCACGCCCCAGTCCATGCCGGAGGCCGACACCGTGCGCGTCATTGTGGCGGCGATCGGCTTGGCATCCGTCGTCGTCAGCGTGCGGGCGATCAGCAATTCGACCCAGGAGAACATGAAGCAGAAGAAAGCGGCAACCCCGATGCCCGACGCGATCAGCGGCACGAAGATCCGGACGAAGAACTTCGGGAACGAGTAGCCGTCGATATAGGCGGTTTCATCGATCTCCTTCGGCACGCCCGACATGAAGCCTTCCAGGATCCACACCGCGAGCGGCACGTTGAACAGGCAATGCGCGATGGCGACGGCGATATGGGTGTCGATCAGGCCGAAGGCCGAGTAGAGCTGGAAGAACGGCAACGCGAAGACGGCCGGTGGCGCCATGCGGTTGGTGAGCAGCCAGAAGAACAGGTGCTTGTCACCGAGGAACCGGTAGCGCGAGAAGGCATAGGCCGCCGGCAGCGCCACCGAGACGGAGATGATCGTGTTCAGCACCACATAGATGATCGAGTTGATATAGCCGGAATACCAGGCCGGGTCGGTGAAGATGACGGCGTAGTTGCGCAGCGTCGGCGTCTGCGGCCAGAGCGAGAAGGCGCCGGTGATTTCCTGGTTCGTCTTGAAGCTCATGTTGATGAGCCAGTAGATCGGCAGCAGCAGGAAGATGATGTAGAGCGTCGGCACGATCCACGACAGGCTTCGCTTGGAAGCGGCACGTGCGGAAAGCGTGTTTGCGGCGATTGCCTGTGAGGTCATAGAACTCGAGGTCATGGTTTCCTCCCTCACGCCTGTTCGTCGCTGCTGGTCATGACCGTGTAGAAGATCCACGAGAACAGCAGGATGATCAGGAAGTAGATGATGGACATGGCCGCGGCCGGGCCAAGGTCGAACTGGCCGATCGCCATCTTGACGAGGTCGATCGAAAGGAACGTGGTCGAGTTGCCCGGACCGCCGCCGGTGACGACGAAGGGCTCGGTATAAATCATGAAGCTGTCCATGAAGCGCAGCAGGAAGGCGATGAGCAGCACGCGCTTCATCTTCGGCAGCTGGATGTAGCGGAACACGGCCCAGCGCGAGGCGCCGTCGATCTTGGCGGCCTGGTAATAGGCCTCCGGGATCGAAACGAGGCCGGCATAGCACAAGAGCACGACAAGGCTCGTCCAGTGCCAGACATCCATGACGATGAGCGTGGCCCAGGCATCGAAGACGTTGTTGACGTAATTGTAGTTGATGCCGAGCCCGTCGATCGTACGTCCGAGCAGGCCGATATCGACGCGGCCGAAGACCTGCCAGATCGTGCCGACGACGTTCCACGGAATGAGCAGCGGCAGCGCCATCAGGACGAGGCATACCGGCACGCCGAGCCCCTTCTTGGGCATGTTGAGCGCAATCAGGATGCCGAGCGGGATCTCGATGGCGAGGATGATGCCGGAGAAGAGCAGGTTGCGGCCGAGCGCCTGCCAGAAGCGGTCGGATTCCAGGACGTCCGAGAACCAGCTAACGCCGTTCCAGAAGAACTGGTTGTTGCCGAAGGTGTCCTGCACCGAATAGTTCACCACCGTCATCAGCGGGATCACCGCCGAGAAGGCGACGAGCAGCAGGACGGGCAGGACCATGAACCAGGCCTTGTTGTTCCAGGTCTTGTTCATCGTCAGCCCTCCCTGCCGACACGCCAGCTATCGGCGTAGATGTTGATGGCGGCGGGATCGAAGGTGATGCGCGGATCGGCCGGGATCTCGCCATCCTCCGGCACGACGATGGCGATCGGCTTGCCCGCGAATTCGGCGCGCACGATCTTCTGGCGGCCGATATCCTCCACCTTGCTGATCGAAACCGGCATGCCCTCGCGCGACAGCGAGATGAATTCCGGGCGGATGCCGAGTTCCGTCCTGGCGCCGGCAGAAACGGCCGGCTTGTAATCGAGCGTCAGCGTCTCTCCGGCGACCGTGATGCTGCTGCCGTCGATGGCGGCCGGCAGCACGTTCATGCCCGGCGAACCGATGAAGTAGCCGACGAAAGTATGCTTCGGCCGTTCGAAGAGCTCGGCCGGCGTCCCGATCTGCACGATCTGGCCGTCATACATGACGACGACCTTGTCGGCGAAGGTGAGCGCCTCGGTCTGGTCATGCGTGACATAGACCATGGTGAAGCCGAACTGGCGGTGCAGCTTCTTCAGCTGCGAACGCAGCACCCATTTCATATGCGGGTCGATGACGGTCAGCGGCTCGTCGAACAGGATGGCGTTGACGTCGTTGCGCACGAGGCCGCGGCCGAGCGAGATCTTCTGCTTCTGGTCGGCGGTCAGGCCGCGTGCCGTCTTCTTCGCCCAGCCGGCGAGGTCGATCATGTCGAGGATGTCGCGCACGCGGCGGTCGACTTCCGGCTCGGCCACGCCGCGGTTGCGCAGCGGGAAGGCCAGATTGTCGTAGACCGTCATCGTGTCGTAGATAACCGGGAACTGGAAGACCTGCGCGATGTTGCGCTGCTGCGTCGACAGATACGTGACGTCCTTGCCGTCAAACAGGATGCGCCCTTCGGACGGCTGCAACAGGCCCGAGATGATGTTGAGCAGCGTGGTCTTGCCGCAGCCGGAAGGGCCGAGCAGCGCATAGGCGCCGCCGTCGTTCCACTCGTGATGGACTTCCTTCAGCGAATAGTCCGCTTCCGATTTCGGCTTTTCGCCGTAGGCGTGGCGGATGTGATCGAGGGTAATGCGTGCCATGGTCTCCTCCTCAGGCCGCAGCGACGGCCGGCTCGGCGATCGTTCTGCCGTCCGTGCCGAACGCCATGAGGTGGCGCGTGTCGACATGGACGGTGATGATTGCGTCCGGCTCGATGTCGTGGATGCCCGGCGAGAGCATGACCCAGCGGCTGCCCTCGAATTCGATGTAGATAAAGCTCTCCGAACCGGCGATTTCCGAGATCGCGGTGCGCGCCTGAAGGCTTGCCGAGGTCGGATGCCGGCTCGTCAACGCCAGGTGATGCGGATGGAACGCAATGGTGAAGGGACCGTCCGGCAATGCGGCAAGATGCGCCGGCACCGGCAGCACCGGTTTGCCGCCCACCTCAAAATTGCCGCCGTTTTTCAGAACCTGCATCGTGTTCAGCGGCGGGTCTGCGAAGGTGCGCGCCGTGACGAGGTCGCTCGGATGGCGATAGACGTCGATGGTGCGGCCGAACTGGGTGATGCGGCCTTGCGACAGCGTCGCCGTGTTGCCGCCGAGCAGCAGCGCCTCGGATGGTTCCGTCGTCGCATAGACAAAGATCGCGCCGGAAGCGGCAAAGATCTTCGGCAGCTCGAGACGCAGCTCCTCGCGCAGCTTGTAGTCGAGGTTGGCGAGCGGCTCGTCGAGCAGCACGAGGCTGGCATTCTTGACGATGGCGCGGGCAAGCGCCGTGCGCTGCTGCTGGCCGCCGGACAGATTGAGCGGCGTGCGGTCGAGATAGGGCGTCAGCTTCAGGAGATCGGCCGCCTTGCGCACTTCGCGGTCGATGGTGGCCGCATCGGCCCCCTTGATGCGCATCGGCGAGGCGATGTTCTCGTAAACGGTCAGCGCCGGGTAGTTGATGAACTGCTGGTAGACCATGGCGACGCCGCGGTCCTGCACGCGCACACCCGTCACGTCCTTGCCGTCGAACCAGACGGAACCGGATGTCGGCTTGTCGAGGCCGGCCATCAGCCGCATCAGCGAGGTCTTGCCCGACAGCGTCGGGCCGAGCAGCACATTGAGCGAGCCCCGCTCAAGCACGAGATTGGTCGGGTGTATATGCGTTTCCGCCCCCGCCACCTTCGCGATGTTTCTAAGTTCCAGCATTCCTATCTCCGTCGTTCCTCCCAGCCACCGGATCAGGGTGTGCTAGTGGGGCGCCGCCTGTGCAGCCGCCATGTAGTCCTCGAGTGCCGCCGCTTGCGCGCCCGTCAGGTGCAAGCCTCGTTTGGTCCGCCGCCACAGCACGTCTTCGGCGTGCCGGGCCCATTCTTCCTTCATCAGCCAGCGCACTTCGCGCTCGTAGAGATCGCTGCCGAAATGCTGTCCGAGATCGGCAGCGCTGGCCGCTCCCTCCAGCATCACCCTCGCCCGCGTGCCGTAAAGCCGGACCAGCCGGCGGGCGTGGGAAGCAGCGAGGAACGGGAAGAGCGCGGCAAGCGTCTTCACCTCGGCCTCGAAGCCATCGACCTTGAAATCGCCGCCCGGCAGGCGGGACTGCGCGGTCCAGCGGTTGCCTTTCGTGCCGATCGACTCACCGATCTTCTCCAGCGCCGATTCGGCGAGACGCCGGTAGGTGGTGAGCTTGCCGCCGAAGATGTTGAGCAGGGGCGCTTGGCCATCACCGCCCTCGACCTTCAGCACGTAGTCGCGCGTCGCTTCCTGCGCCTTGCTGGCGCCGTCGTCGAAGAGCGGGCGCACGCCGGAATAGGTCCAGACGATATCGTCGCGCGTCACCGGCTCGGCGAAATATTCGCTGGCCGAGGCGCAAAGGTAGCCGATTTCCTCGTCGCTGATGCGGACATCGCGGGGATCACCTTGGTAATCGCGGTCGGTCGTGCCGATCAGCGTGAACTCTTCTTGGTAGGGAATGGCGAACATGATGCGCCCGTCCGGGTTCTGGAAGAAATAGGCGCGCGGATCGGAGAACTTCTTCTTCACGACGATATGGCTGCCCTGAACGAGGCGGACGTTGTGCACATCGTTGCGCCCGAAGGCGGAGGACAGAACCTTGTCGATCCAGGGACCGGCCGCATTGACCAGCATGCGGGCGCGCACGGTCTCGCGGGTTCCCGTCTCGACATTCTCCGTCTCGACAGTCCAATGACCGTTCTCGCGGCGCGCGGTGACGACCTTCGTGCCTGTGCGGATATCGGCACCGCGGTCGGCGGCGTCGCGGGCGTTCAGCACGACGAGGCGCGCATCATCCACCCAGCCGTCGGAATATTCGAAAGCCTTGCGGAACAACTTCTTCAGCGGGCCGCCGGCCGGGTCCTTGGCAAGGTCCACCGTACTGGTCGCCGGCAGCAGCTTGCGGCCGCCGATATAGTCGTAGAGGAACAGGCCAAGGCGGATGAGCCAGGCCGGACGCGGACCGCCCTTCTGGAAGGGCAGCACGAAGCGCATCGGCCAGATGACATGCGGCGCCATCGCCCAGAGAATTTCGCGCTCCATCAGCGCCTCGCGCACCAGGCGGAATTCGTAATGCTCGAGGTAACGCAGGCCGCCATGAATGAGCTTGGTGGAGGCCGAGGACGTGCCGGAGGCGAAATCCTTCATTTCGGCAAGCACGACCGAGTAACCACGACCGGCAGCGTCGCGCGCGATGCCGCAACCGTTGATGCCGCCACCGATGACAAAAATATCGCGGATGCCGTTGCCGTCCAAGTTCCCCTCCCATTTCGCATTGCACAATATGCGCGCAGTTGCGAAAGCAAGTGGAGTTAAAACGAAAATATTTCGAATGTCAAACGAATGCGAGTAGAAATAGCACGCTGCCGTGTCAGGCCTGTGAAACGGTCTCCACGAGGCGCACGTCATGTTCCTGGCAAATGGCGCGAATGCCCTCGAAAGGACAGCTGTCGGTGATGAACGTGTGGACTTGCGACAGGTGGCCGATGCGCACCGGAGCCGTCCTTTCGAATTTCGTCGAATCCGAAACCAGGATGACATGGCGCGCATTCGCAATGATCGCCTGCGCCACCTTCACCTCGCGATAGTCGAAATCGAGCAGCGCGCCGTCCTCGTCGATGGCCGAAACGCCGATCACGGCGTAATCCACCTTGAACTGTCGGATGAAATCGACGGCCGCCTCGCCGACGATACCGCCATCCGCGCCGCGCACCACGCCGCCGGCGATCACCACCTCGATCGAGGGATAGACACGCAAGCGATTGGCGACATTGATGTTATTGGTGATGACCATCAATTCCTTGTGGTCGAGCAGCGCCTCGCCGACGGCCTCCGTCGTCGTGCCGATATTGATGAAAAGCGAGGAATTGTCAGGGATGACGGCGGCCGCGGCACGGCCGATCGCCTGCTTTTCCGGGGCCGCTATGGAGCGGCGCGCCTCGTATTTGACATTCTCGTTGCCGCTCGGGAAGAGCGCACCGCCATGGATGCGCGTCAAAACCTTGTTGTCGCAGAGATCGTTCAGGTCCTTGCGAATGGTCTGCGGCGTCACGGAGAAGCGTGCCGCCAGGTCTTCCACGAGGACGCGGCCTCCGGTTTTGGCGAGATCCACGATCTCCGCCTGCCGACCCGTCAGAAACATAGGCACCTCCCACTGCTTTCGTTTTTTTTCATCATATGCAAAAACGAAAGCACATCAATTGATCGATCCTGCCTTCTTGGAGTGTGCGCCACTTTTTGTGATACTGCGCCGATCGCAGGTGACCCGGGGAGGACAGCACATGTTTCATCCAGCCTTGTTCAAAGGCGCGAATGTCGTCGTCACGGGCGCCGGCCGCGGCATCGGCCTGGAGATCGCCCGGCAGTTCCTGGATTGCGGCGCCCATGTGCTGCTGCATGGCGGCCGCGCCCCGGCGGGGCCGCTGCCGGAATTCCTGGAGACAGCCGTCGCCGAAGCGCGCGCGCACATCGTCTATGCGGATTTTCTGAAGGAAGGCGGCATCGGCGCGATCCTTGAGCGCGTGGACAGCCTCTTCCCGCATGTCGATGTGCTCATCAACAATGCCGGCACGATGGTCGGCCGCTTCCCGGCCGCCGATCTTACAGACGAACAATATGAAACCGTCGTGCGCCTCAACCAGACCTCCGTGGTTGAGGTGACGCGCGCCCTTCTGCGCTCGCTGCGCCGCGCCCCCCACGCCGCCATCGTCAACACGGTATCGATCTCGGCGCTAACCGGCGGGAGCCCCGGTTCGGCGATCTATTCGGCGACGAAAGCCTTCGTCTCGACCTATTCGAAAGGCCTTGCCCGCGAACTCGCACCCGACGGCATCCGCGTCAACTGCGTGTCGCCCGGCACCATCACCACGGATTTCCACCAACGCTACTCGTCCGCCGAGAAGCTGGAAGCGACCCGCAAGACGATCCCGTTGCAAAGGCTCGGCACGGCGGAGGACTGTGCCCCCGCCTATCTCTTCCTCGCCTCCAACGCACTCTCCGGCTACATTACCGGCCAGGTGCTGGAAGTGAATGGCGGCCAACTGATCTGCTGACCGCTTTCGCCGTTTTCAGCCATTGACGTCGACGACCACCCGGCCCTTCACCTTGCCTTCCAGTATCTGGTTCGCCAAATCCGGCAGGTCGGACAGCCGGTGTTCGACCACCATGGCCTCCAGCTTGTCCATCGGCAGGTCGGCCGCGATGCGGTTCCAGGCATCGACGCGCTGATCGTAGGGGCGGTTGACCGAATCGATACCGAGCAGGCTCACACCGCGCAGCAGGAACGGAATGACCGTGAAGGACGGCACGACGGCTCCCGCCGCAAGGCCGACCGAAGCGACGGCACCGTCATATTTCATCTGCTTGAGCACCCGCGCCAGCATCTCGCCGCCAACGGCATCCACTGCCCCTGCCCAGCGCTCGGATTCGAGCGGCTTGCTGTTCGGTTCTGCGAGTTCTGAACGGTCGATAATGGTCTCCGCGCCAAGCGCCTTGAGATAACCCGCCGTTTCCGGCCGCCCGGTGACGGCCGCGACCGAATAGCCGAGCCGCGCCAGCAGCGCCACGGCCACCGAGCCGACGCCGCCGGCTGCCCCAGTCACCAGAACCTCACCCTTTAGCGGCGAGAGCCCGGCCTTTTCCAGCGCGATGACGGACAGCATGGAGGTGAGCCCGGCCGTGCCGATTGCCATGGCCTGCCGCGTCGACAGTTCGTCCGGCAGCGGCACTAGCCAGTCGGCCTTCACTTTGGCGCGGGTCGCATAGCCGCCCCACCAGACCTCGCCGACGCGCCAGCCGGTCAGCACAACCCGGTCGCCCGGCCGGTAGCGCGGGTCGTCGGACGCCTCCACCGTGCCGGCGAAATCGACGCCCGGCACATGCGGAAAGGTGCGCACCAACCCGCCCTTGCCGTTGATGCACAGCCCGTCCTTGTAGTTCAGCGTCGAATACTCCACCGCAACGGTGACGTCGCCATCGGGAAGCCGCGTGTCGTCAAGCGTCTGGATCGATGCCGACACCGCGCCATCGGCGGCCTTCTCTACCAACAGTGCCTGAAACGTCATCCTCGTCCTCCTCGGTTTCGCTGCTTTGCACCAGATATAGGGCGCAGCCCATTGGTGCCGCCACTGTTCTTTTGTATCAAGAGGACGGAGGCGCGCTTCGGATATGATAGACAAGCTCGAATATTTCATCGCGCTCGCCCGCGAACGGCATTTTGCCCGTGCGGCGGAAGAGCTCGGCATTTCGCAGCCGACGCTGTCGGCGGCGATCCGCCAGCTGGAGGATCAGCTCGGCGTGATGCTCGTCGTGCGCGGCTCGCGCTTCCAGGGCCTGACGCCGGAGGGCCAGCGCGTGCTGGAATGGGCACGCCGCATCGTTGGCGACACCCGCACCCTGCGCGAGGAGATGCGCGCCGCACGAAAGGGCCTGTCCGGCCATATCCGCCTCGCCGCCATTCCGACGACGCTTGCCATGGTGCCCCGCATCACCGCACCCTTCCAGGAAAAGCACCCCGACGTCACCTTCTCGATCGTCTCGACGACCTCGATTAAAATCCTCGGCCTATTGGAAAATCTCGAGATCGACGCCGGCCTGACCTATCTCGAAAACGAGCCGCTCGGCCGTGTCACCAGCGTGCCGCTGCTGCACGAGCACTATTGCCTGATCACGGCGAAGGGTAACCTCTTCTCCGATCGCAAAACCGTGACCTGGCAGGAGGCCAGCAGCGTTAGGCTTTGCCTATTGACGGCCGACATGCAGAACCGCCGCATCATCAACCGGCACTTCGCCGAAGCCGGCGTCACCGTCGAGCCGTCGCTCGAAGCCAATTCGATGATCGTGCTGTTCTCCCATGTGCGCACCGGGCGCTGGTCGAGCATCATGCCGCGCAATGTCGCTGAATCTTTCGGGTTTCCTGATGAAATCAGTATAGTTTCCCTGACCGATCCCGAACCGCATCACACGGTCGGCCTGGTCGCCACCC
This sequence comes from Shinella sp. M31, assembly GCF_049199205.1. Classification (NCBI taxonomy): domain Bacteria; kingdom Pseudomonadati; phylum Pseudomonadota; class Alphaproteobacteria; order Hyphomicrobiales; family Rhizobiaceae; genus Shinella; species Shinella sp. M31. The sequence goes on from NZ_JBLZPH010000015.1 coordinate 23,568, forward strand.
ACCGTGAACCCTTCACGCCGCTCGTCTCCGCTTTGCTGCACGAGGCACGCGTGCTGGCGGACAAGGACGGCGACTGATAGGAAATTCCTATCGCCCAACGGCTTTGCCTTATTGACCCGTCGCCTCGGGGCTGAGAAGCTGGCGGATCGTCTGCGAAGATCGGCCGAATTCTGCTCTTCGCCGAAGAATTTCAATAGTATCGGCGCGGTGGAACCTTTATTCTTGCTCAGGTTCATTCGTGTCGGTTGGGAGGCCTGGCCATGAATGTGCACGTTACCGGCAGCGATGTCGGCGCCAGAACGCTGGCGATCGTCAGCGAATTGAAGGGTCTCGAAGGGCCGCTTCTTCCCATCCTGCATGAAATCCAGGCCGAGTTCGGCTATGTGCCGCAGGAAAGCCTGCCGGTGATTGCGCGCGAACTGAACCTGTCGCGCGCCGAGGTGCACGGCGTCGTCACCTTCTATCACGATTTCCGCGACCACCCGACGGGCCGCCATGTGCTGAAACTCTGTCGCGCCGAGGCCTGTCAGTCGATGGGCGGGGATGAAGTGGCCGAGCGCATCAAGGCGCTGCTCGGCATCGATTTCCACCAGACGACCATGGACGGCGCCGTGACGCTGGAACCCATCTACTGTCTCGGCCTCTGTTCCTGCGCGCCCGCCGCGATGCTCGACGGCGAGCTGCATGGACGGATCGATGCGGACCTTGCCAATGCACTCGTCGCGGAGGTTCGCCGATGACCGCCCGTATCTACGTTCCCCGCGATGCCGCAGCACTTGCCCTCGGCGCCGACCGCGTCGCTAGGGCGCTGGCCGCTGAAGCGCAATCCCGCAGTCTCGATATCGTCATCGTGCGCAACGGCTCGCGCGGCATGCACTGGCTGGAACCGCTGGTCGAGGTCGAGACGGCCGGGGGCCGCATCGCCTACGGCCCGGTCAAGGCCTCCGACGTGCCCGGCCTGCTCGATGCCGGCTTGCTCGAAGGCAAGGGGCACCCGCTCTGTCTTGGCGCAACGGAAGAGATTCCGTTCCTCAAGAACCAGACCCGCCTCACCTTCGCCCGCTGCGGCGTCATCGATCCGGTTTCCTTGGACGACTACAAGGCGCATGGCGGCCTGAAGGGCCTGGAAAAGGCCATCGCCATGGCCCCGCTCGACGTGGTCAAGGAGGTCACCGACAGCGGCCTGCGCGGTCGCGGCGGCGCCGGCTTCCCGACCGGCATCAAGTGGAAGACCGTTCACGACGCGCCCGGTGCGCAGAAATACATCGTCTGCAACGCCGACGAAGGCGATAGCGGCACCTTCGCCGACCGTATGATCATGGAAGGCGATCCCTTCGTGCTGATCGAGGGCATGGCGATTGCCGGCCTCGCGACCGGCGCCACCAAGGGCTATGTCTATACCCGCTCGGAATATCCGCACGCCATCGCCGTGATGAACGAGGCCGTCGCCGCCGCCCGCGCCGCCGGCGTGCTCGGCCCTTCGGTGCTCGGCTCGGGCAAGGCCTTCGACATGGAAATCCGCGTCGGCGCGGGCGCCTATGTCTGCGGCGAGGAAACGGCCCTGCTCAACAGTCTGGAAGGCAAGCGCGGCATCGTGCGCGCCAAGCCGCCGCTGCCGGCGCTTCAGGGTTTCCTCGGCCGCCCGACGGTCGTCAACAACGTCATCTCGCTCGCCTCCGTGCCCATCATCATGGACAAGGGTGCCGCCTATTACCGGGACTTCGGCATGGGTCGTTCGCGCGGCACGATCCCGATCCAGATCGCCGGTAATGTCAAACAGGGCGGCCTCTATGAGACCGCCTTCGGCCTGACGCTCGGCGAGATCGTCGATGAGATCGGCGGCGGCACCGCCTCCGGACGCCCCGTCCGCGCCGTGCAGGTCGGCGGCCCGCTCGGCGCCTATTTCCCGCGTGCGCTGTTCGACACGCCCTTCGACTACGAGGCCTTCGCGGCGAAGGACGGCCTGATCGGCCATGCCGGCATCACCGTCTTCGACGACACGGTCGACATGCTGAAGCAGGCGCGCTTCGCCATGGAGTTCTGCGCCGTCGAAAGCTGCGGCAAGTGCACGCCCTGCCGCATCGGCTCGACCCGCGGCGTCGAGACCGCCGACAAGATCGCGCAGGGCATCGAGCCGGAGAAGAACCGCGACCTGCTCGCCGACCTCTGCAACACCATGAAGTTCGGCTCACTCTGCGCGCTCGGCGGCTTCACGCCCTACCCGGTCATGAGCGCCATGACGCACTTCCCGGAGGATTTTTCGCCGGCGCCGATTGTGGAGGCCGCAGAATGAGCGAAACCGAAAAGGTCAAAGGCCCGGCCTCCTATTTCCCCACCATCGAGAAGAAATACGGCCAGCCGATCGAGCATTGGAAAGCCATCGTTCGCGCGCAGGACGGCAAGGCGCATATGCAGATCGTTGCCTTCCTCAAGGAAACACACGGTCTCGGCCATGGCCATGCCAATGCGATTGTCGCGGCGACGCTCGCCGAGACGAAATCGTAAGAATTGAACCCAAGCCGCTGCTTTAAGCGCGGCGCAGACGCATCCGGAGGTTCCCATGTCCCTCGTTCCTGAAATCGACTTCGGCACACCCGCCGCCCGCTCGGAGAAGATGGTGACGCTCACCATCGACGGGAACGCGGTCACCGTTCCCGAGGGCACCTCCATCATGCGCGCCTCCATGGAGGCCGGCATCCAGGTGCCGAAACTCTGCGCCACCGACATGGTCGACGCCTTCGGCTCCTGCCGCCTCTGTCTCGTCGAGATCGAGGGCCGCAACGGCACGCCCGCTTCCTGCACCACGCCCGTCGCCCCCGGCCTCATCGTCCATACCCAGACGGGCCGCCTGAAGGACATCCGCAAGGGGGTCATGGAGCTCTATATCTCCGACCATCCGCTCGACTGCCTGACCTGCGCGGCGAACGGCGACTGCGAATTGCAGGACATGGCGGGTGCCGTGGGCCTGCGCGACGTACGCTACGGCTATGAGGGCGACAACCACGTTAAGGCGCGCAGCAACGGCGAGACCAACGCCCGCTGGATGCCGAAGGACGAATCGAACCCCTACTTCACTTACGACCCCTCGAAATGCATCGTCTGCTCGCGCTGCGTGCGCGCCTGCGAAGAGGTGCAGGGCACCTTCGCGCTGACGATCGAGGGCCGTGGCTTCGACAGCCGCGTCTCGCCCGGCATGCACGAAAACTTCCTCGAATCCGAATGCGTCTCCTGCGGGGCCTGCGTGCAGGCCTGCCCGACGGCGACGCTGACGGAAAAGTCGGTCATCGAGATCGGCCAGCCGGAACATTCCGTCGTCACCACCTGCGCCTATTGCGGCGTTGGCTGCTCGTTCAAGGCGGAAATGCGCGGCGAGGAGCTGGTGCGCATGGTGCCGTGGAAGGACGGCCAGGCCAATCGCGGCCACTCCTGCGTCAAGGGCCGTTTCGCCTATGGTTATTCGACCCACCGCGACCGCATCCTCAACCCGATGATCCGCGAAAAGATCACCGACCCCTGGCGCGAGGTGACCTGGGAAGAGGCCTACGCTCACACCGCTGCGGAATTCCGCCGCATCCAGTATCAATACGGCCGCGATTCCATCGGCGGCATCACCTCGTCGCGCTGCACCAACGAGGAGACCTATCTCGTCCAGAAGCTGGTCCGCGCCGGCTTCGGCAACAACAATGTCGATACCTGCGCCCGCGTCTGCCATTCGCCGACGGGTTATGGTCTCGGCCAAGCTTTCGGCACCTCGGCCGGCACGCAGAATTTCGATTCGGTGGAGTTCACTGACGTCGTCATCGTCATCGGCGCCAACCCGACGGATGGCCATCCGGTCTTCGCCTCGCGCCTGAAAAAGCGTCTGCGCCAAGGCGCCAAGCTGATCGTCATCGATCCGCGCCGCATCGACCTCGTCTCATCGCCGCATGTCAAGGCGTCCTACCACCTGCCCCTTCGCCCCGGCACCAACGTCGCCGTGGTCACCGCACTCGCCCATGTCATAGTGACGGAAGGCCTCTACGATGAAAAATTCGTCCGCGAGCGCTGCGACTGGTCGGAATTCGAGGATTGGGCCGCCTTCGTCGCCGAGCCACGCCACAGCCCGGAAGAAACCGAAGCGCTGACCGGCGTGCCGGCCGAGACGCTGCGCGGCGCCGCCCGCCTCTTCGCCACCGGCGGCAACGGGTCGATCTATTACGGCCTCGGCGTCACCGAGCACAGCCAGGGCTCGACGACCGTCATGGCCATCGCCAACCTTGTCATGGCGACCGGCAATATCGGCCGCGACGGCGTCGGTGTGAACCCGCTGCGCGGCCAGAACAACGTGCAAGGCTCGTGCGACATGGGCTCCTTCCCGCACGAACTGCCGGGCTACCGCCACATCTCGGACGATTCGACGCGCGAGATCTTCGAAAAGCTCTGGGGCGTGACGCTCAACGACGAGCCGGGCCTGCGCATCCCCAACATGCTGGACGCCGCCGTCGAAGGCACGTTCAAGGGCCTCTATATCCAGGGTGAGGACATCCTCCAGTCCGATCCCGACACCAAGCACGTCTCCGCCGGTCTTGCCGCCATGGAATGCGTCGTGGTGCAGGATCTCTTCCTCAACGAAACCGCCAACTACGCCCATGTCTTCCTGCCGGGCTCGACCTTCCTGGAGAAGGACGGCACCTTCACCAATGCCGAGCGCCGCATCAACCGCGTGCGCCGCGTCATGACGCCGAAGAACGGTTATGCCGACTGGGAGGTAACCCAGAACCTCGCCCAGGCCATGGGGCTGGGCTGGAACTACAACCACCCCGCCGAGATCATGGATGAGATCGCCGCGACGACGCCGAGCTTCGCGCTGGTTTCCTACGACTATCTCGACAAGGTCGGCTCGGTGCAGTGGCCTTGCAACGACAAGCACCCGCTCGGCTCGCCGATCATGCACACGGACGGCTTCGTGCGCGGCAAGGGTAAGTTCATCCGCACGGAATATGTCGCGACAGACGAGAAGACCGGCCCGCGCTTCCCGCTGCTGCTCACCACCGGCCGCATCTTGAGCCAGTACAATGTCGGCGCCCAGACGCGACGCACCGACAACGTGCTCTGGCATGAAGAAGACCGGCTGGAAATGCACCCGCACGATGCGGAAAACCGAGGCATCCGCGACGGCGACTGGGTACGGCTGGCAAGCCGCGCCGGCGAGACGACGCTGCGCGCGCTCGTCACGGACCGCGTTTCGCCCGGCGTCGTTTATACGACCTTCCACCACCCGATGACGCAAGCCAACGTCATCACCACCGATTTCTCCGACTGGGCGACCAATTGCCCGGAATATAAGGTGACGGCGGTGCAGATCTCCCCGTCGAACGGTCCGTCCGACTGGCAGGTCGAATATGACGAGCTGTCGCGCCAGTCCCGCCGGATCAAGGGCAAGCTGGAGGCAGCGGAATAGGAACGCCCGTGCCGGATTTTCCGACCCACACGAAGGTTGCCAAGACCGCCCGCCGCAACGGGCGGCTCGGTGCCGGCGAGCGCTTCGTGCCGGAGGAAACCCCCGTCGCCTTCTCCTATGCCGGCTCGACCCATGCCGTGATGATGGCGACCCCCGCCGATCTCGAGGACTTCGCCATCGGCTTCAGCCTCACCGAGGGCATCATTACAGACCCCGCCGAGATCGAGACCATCGAGGCACTGGCCGAAGACAAGGGCATCGACCTGCAGATCCGCCTTGCCGACGCGCAGAACGACGCGCTGACTGCCCGCCGCCGCCACATGGCCGGCCCCGTCGGCTGCGGCCTGTGCGGCATCGAATCGATCGAACAGGCGGTGCGCGTCACGCCGTCCGTGCGTTCGTCACCACTTACACTTTGCGAAGACGAGATCGTCGAAGCCATACAGCTTTTGAATGGCCAGCAGCCGCTGCATATGGTGACACGGGCGGTGCATGGCGCGGGTTTCTACGTGCCCGGCCAGGGCCTCGTCGCCGTGCGTGAAGATGTCGGCCGGCACAATGCGCTCGACAAGCTCGTCGGCGCGGCGCGCCGCGCAGGCCACGCAGGCGCGACCGGTGCGGTTGTCGTGACGAGCCGCGTTTCGGTCGAGATGGTGCAGAAGACCGCCATCATCGGCAGCCCCTTCATCATTGCCATTTCTGCCCCGACCGCACTTGCCATCCGCACGGCGGAAGACGCGGGCATGACGCTGATCGCGCTGGTGCGCGGCGAGGATTTCGAAATTTTCACCGGTGCGGAACGCATCGTGCCCGGCACCGTGCGGCGTTTGGGCAACGGTTAGGAGAAGAGCATGTCCGAAGGCAACAAGATCATCCGGATGGCAAACCAGATCGCCACCTTCTTCCATTCGCAGCCGGCCAGCGAAGGGCCCGGCGGCGTTGCCACCCATATCAACAAGTTCTGGGAACCGCGCATGCGTCGCCAGCTCTTCGATATCGTCGATAACCATAACGGCGAAGGCCTCGACAGCCTCGTGCTGCAAGCGGCGCCGCTGATCCACCGCCCCAAGCCGGCCGAGACGCCGCCGGCCGCCGCCGCGCACTGAGGCGAGCGCTCCTCAGGCAAAACGGCCGGCATAGCGCCGGCCGTTTGTTTTTTACGATATGCTCGGCTCAGAATTCTTCCCAGCTCTCCGCCGCCACGGCGGCGTTGCCGGACGACCGCATGGTGCGGGCAACCGCGTGAAGCTGCGCGGTCGGGCGAGCGGGGACGGTCCGTGGAGCGCGACCCGTCTCCTGCCCGCCCGCCGCACCGTTTCCGGCAAGCCTGAACCGGCGGATAAGGGCGTGTAGCGCATCGGCCTCGCGCGCCATGGCATGGCTCGCCGCCGTGCTTTCCTCGACCATCGCCGCATTCTGCTGCGTCGCCTGATCCATGGAATTGACGGCGGTGTTGATTTCGCGAAGGCCGGTCGATTGCTCGCGCGAGGCTTCAACGATCGCCGCGACGTTCGTGTGCACCTCCTGCACCTGGGTCAGGATTTCCTCCAGCGCGCGTCCCGTCTCGTCGACCAGCGCCACGCCGCTCTTCACCTGTTCGCCCGAGGTGGTGATCAGCGCCTTGATGTCCTTGGCCGCACTGGCCGAACGCTGGGCCAGTTCACGCACTTCCTGTGCCACGACTGCAAAACCCTTGCCGGCTTCACCGGCGCGGGCCGCTTCGACGCCGGCATTCAGCGCCAGAAGGTTTGTCTGGAAAGCGATATCGTCGATGACGCCGATGATGTTGGAGATTTCGCGCGACGACTGCTCGATCTGCCCCATGGCATCGATCGCCTTCTTGACGACGATGCCGGATTTCTCTGCCCCCATCCGGGTCTTGGCGACCAGAGAGCCGGCCTCGTCGGCGCGGCGGCTCGAATCGGCGACTGTCGTGGTGATCTCGTCGAGAGCCGCAGCCGTCTCTTCAACGGAGGCTGCCTGCTGTTCCGTGCGCTTGGCCAGATCGTCCGCTGCCGAACGGATTTCCTGCGCGCCAGAGGCAATCGCATTCGCGTTGGTCTCGACCGTGCGCATCGCTTCATGCAGGCCGGCAACGGCTTCGTTGAAATCCTTGCGCACCGCCTCCATGGAAGGCACGAAGGCCCTCTTGAGGTTCTGCGTGAGGTCGCCTTCTGCAAGCGCCTTCAATGCGCCACCGAGTGCATTGATCGCCGACATGCGCTCGGTCACGTCGGTCGCGAATTTCACCACCTTGTAGACGCGGCCGTTGAGGTCGCGGATCGGATTATAGGCGGCCTGGATCCAGATTTCCTTGCCGCCCTTGCCGTAGCGCACGAATTCGTTGGAAATGAACTGGCCGTCGGCGAGGTTCTTCCAGAAATCCGCATAGGCCTGCGACTGCGCATAGGCAGGATCGCAGAACATGCGGTGATGCTTGCCGCGGATTTCCGGGAGCTCGTAGCCGAGCCCCGCGCAGAAATTCTCGTTGGCCGTCAGGATTTCGCCCGTCGGCGTGAATTCGATGACCGCCTGGGAGCGGGAGATGGCATCGAGCTTGGCGGCATCCTCCGCAGCCCGCATCTTCGCCTCGGTAATGTCGGTCGCGAATTTGACGACCTTGTAGGGTTTGCCACCGCGGAAGACCGGATTGTAGCTCGCCTGGATCCATATCTCCCTGCCGTCCTTGCGCAGGCGCTTGTAGCTGGACGAATCATACTCGCCACGCCCGAGCCGGGCCCAGAACTGGCGATACTCGTCGCTCGCCGTGTAGGCCGCCTCGCAGAAGATGCGGTGATGTTTGCCGACGATTTCCTTCAGGTCGTAGCCGAGCGCCTTGCAGAAGTTTTCATTGGCGGTGAGGATGTTGCCGTTGAGGTCAAATTGGATCACGGCCTGCGAGCGCGACAGCGCGTCAATGATGTGGCCTGCATCCATGGATTTCGCAAATGAAAGCATGACCTGTCCCTTTATAAACGGCCACGGTTTCGATGGTGATTGCCCGCGTGGCGATCGTCAGTTGCTGGTGTTGCATGAACTGCGGCGCAGTCCACGGTATCAATAATCGTTTTCAATCTGCGCGGGAGAACGTCGCGTCGTCGCCAGATTGCCCTCTGCAATCAAAGATGGAACGACAGCTTTAACAATTGATGAAAATCAAGAGGCGACTTTTAAGTTCTCTTATATAACAATAGCTTACATTTACAGACAACTTTATGTTGCTTACGTAACGTCAAGAAGACCTTTTACAGACCAATCGAATAATCTCTCAATAGTTGCATTTAGAAACAGGCAACAAAAAAACCGCCATGCGCGGGCACGGCGGTTTGCGATTTTAAAACGGATGCGGCGAGCGCTTAAGCCGCGATATCGTCCATGTCGCGTTCCTTGAACATGCGCGCCAGGTTGAGGAAGCAGATCATGCCGTTTTCATGGGCGATGATGCCCTCGGCATAGGCCTTGTCGAAGGAGGTCGTCACTTCCGGCACCGGCTGGATCTGCTCGCTGCGGATGGTGAGGATGTCGGACACACGGTCGACGACGAGGCCGACGACCATGCTGTGCACTTCGGCCACCACGATGGCGCTGCGCTCATTGGCTTCCGTGCTCTTCATGCCGAGCTTGTGGGCAAGGTCGATGATCGGGATGACCGTGCCGCGCAGGTTCATCACGCCGATTACATCAGGCGGCGAGTGCGGGATCGGCGTGGAGGGCGCCCAGCCGCGTATTTCGCGGATCGTCGTCGTCTTCACACAGAATTCCTGCTCATGCAGACGGAATGCGATGATTTCGAGCGTGTCGCCGGCAAAGGTGGCGGTAGTGATGGAGGTCATCGGGATCTTTCCAGGTTGGTCTGCGTCGTGGTTCGATCCTATGCACGTCCTGGTTAAAATCTTTCAAACATCGAAAGCTTTGGGGCATTCGGCCGGAAAAAAGGCCTCGCGTCGCCACGAGGCCTTGCTGCTTAGAGCCGTCGCGCCCTGTCAGGTGCGCAGGACCGCTTCGAACTGTTCCAGCGCCCAGTCCACCTGATCGCCGGTAATGACGAGCGGCGGGGCGATGCGGATCGTATCGCCATGCGTATCCTTGGCGAGGATGCCGCGCTCCTTCAGCGCCTCGCAATATTTGCGCGCGCCGCCGGCCGCCGGGTCGAGCTCGACGGCGAGCATCAGGCCGCGGCCGCGCACTTCCTTGATGATGTTGGAGCGGATGCCCTTGAGGCCCGCCTGGAAGCGGTCGCCCATGCGCTGCGAATTGCCGATCATGTCCTCTTCGACCAGCACCTTCAGCGCGGCGCGGGCGATGGCACAGGCCAGCGGATTGCCGCCGAAGGTCGAGCCATGCTGGCCAGGCTTCAGCACGCCCAGCACTTCGCTGTTCGAAAGCACAGCCGAGACCGGATAGAAACCGCCTGATAGCGCCTTGCCGACCAGCGTCACATCCGCCTCGATGCCTTCGTGCTCCTCGGCCAGCAGCTTGCCCGTGCGGCCAAGGCCGGTCTGGATCTCGTCGAGGATCAGCGTGATGCCGTGTTTGGTGCAGAGCTCGCGAACGCCCATGAAGTAACCCGTCGGCGGGATCAGCACGCCGGCCTCGCCCTGGATCGGCTCGATCAGGAAGGCGACCGTGTTTTCGTTGATCGCCGCGCGGAAGGCTTCGAGATCGCCGAACGCCACCTGGCGGAAACCCGGCGCGAAGGGACCGAAGCCGACGCGCGCATCCGGATCCGTCGAAAAGCCGACGATGCCCATGGTGCGGCCATGGAAATTGTTAGAGCAGACGATGATCTCGGCCTGGCCTTCCGGCACGCCCTTGACCTCGTAACCCCACTTGCGCACGGCCTTGACGGCCGTCTCGACGGCTTCCGCGCCGGAATTCATCGGCAGCACCTTGTGCGAACCGGTGAGCGCTGCGATTTCCTCATAGAAATGCGCGAGCTGATCGTTGCGGAAGGCACGCGAGGTGAGCGTCAGCTTCTGCGCCTGCTCCACCATCGCAGCGAGAATCTTCGGATGGCAATGGCCCTGATTGACCGCCGAATAGGCCGAGAGGCAGTCGAGATAGCGGTTGCCGTCGATGTCCCAGACATGAACGCCCTCCCCCCGCGACAGCACGACGTCGAGCGGCTTGTAGTTATGGGCGCCGAGGCGATACTCGGTTTCGATCAGGGTGGCAGTCGACGGCGTCATGGGGTCCTCCGGTTGTTTTCAGGCGCTGCGGGTCGGCCGGTCGAGAATGCGGCGCCCGAAAAGGCTGGCTGTGAGTTCGACGAGAATGCGCGCACTCTTGCCGCGATCGTCGAGGAAGGGGTTCAGTTCGACCAGGTCGAGCGAGGAGACGAGACCGCTGTCGCAGAGCATCTCCATGATGAGATGCGCCTCGCGGAAGGTCGCGCCGCCCGGCACCGTGGTGCCGACGCCCGGCGCCAGTTCCGGATCGAGAAAATCGACGTCGAGGCTGACATGCAGCAAGCCGTTCTCCGCTTTGATGCGGGCGATGATGTCATGCATGATATGCGCCATGCCGATCTCGTCGACCGCGCGCATATCATAGACATTGACGCCGTGCTCGGCGATTTCCTCGCGCTCGCGCGCATCGACGGAACGGATGCCGACCTGGAAGACGTTCTTTGGATCGACCAGCGGGCGGCCGGCTTCGAGGATCGGCGTAAACTCGGCCTCGCCGCAGAAAAAGGCGACCGGCATGCCGTGCATGTTGCCCGAAGGCGACGTCGCCGGCGAATTGAAGTCGGCATGGGCATCGAGCCAGAGCACGAAGAGCGGACGGCCCAGATCGGCCGCATGGCGCGCCATGCCGGAAACGGACCCCATCGACAATGCATGATCGCCGCCAAGGATAAGCGGGAATTTGCCGCTGCGGGCCGCGTCATAGACGGCCGTGTCGAGCGCGCGCGTGAAAGCGGCGACGACCTGAAGGTTGTTGGCCTTCGGGTGGTTGGCGAGATCGCGGGCCGGCACCGGTCGCAGGTCTCCCTCGTCCGTCACCGTATGTCCGAGATCCGCCAGCGTCGTATCGACGCCTGCAATGCGCAGTGCCGTCGGGCCCATCGCCGCGCCGCGGCGGCCGGAGCCTTCCTCGAGAGGTGCGCCGATCAGCGCGATCTGTTTGTCATTTTCAGCCATGATTTCCCCGCGGGTGCGTGAGAGCCGGTTTGCCCGGTTTTGTGCGATTATTGCCGTTCGCGCTGTTGGCAAAAAGAGGAAAAACTGACAAATAGTCGGATGATTTAGACATTTTGCGAAGCATCGGATGACAAAATGGTAAGCCTTGATGATCTCGACCATGCACTGATCGGCGCACTCCGCCACAATGCCCGCACCCCCGTCTCCTCGCTAGCGGTCATGACCGGCGCCTCGCGTGCCACGGTCTCCGCCCGCATCGAGCGGCTGGTCTCCTCCGGCACCATTGCCGCCTTTACCATCAAGACCGGCGCGGAACTGGCCGGCAGCGGCGTACGCGCCATCGTGATGATCGAGGTGCACGGCAAGATGGCTGACCGCGTCAGCGCGCAACTGCGCGGCCTGCCGCAAGTGCGCGCGCTTCACTCCACCAATGGCCGCTGGGATTTCATCGCTGAACTGGAAGACCGCGATCTCGCCACCTTCGACGAGACCCTGCACCGCATCCGTCTGATCGACGGCATCACGGTGACCGAGACGAATATTCTCCTGAAGACGACGAAGAACGCGCTGGCCTGAGGGAATACCGAGGCCGGGCAAGCCGCCTCAATATTCCTTCTCGTAGAAGATGCCGGCACCCGCGCTGCCGCCGCTGCCCGCTTCGCCGCGCAGTTTCAGGCCGCGGCCGACATCGAGATTGATGACCGCTTTGGCGCCGTTCGTCTCGGGGTCCTGCTTCAGCTCGATATAGGTCCGCTCGTTGAGATATTTGCCGGCCGAGACCGCCGCACGCCCTTCGGCATCCGTGGTGATGTCGAGGTCGTCGACACCGAGCTTGCTGCGCAAACTGTCGAGCAGGCCCGTCGACTTGCCGCCCGCCAGCTGGCTGGCCGCGGAGGCGAGCTGGGCGATCTGCACCGCCGACAGGTTCGACATCGAGCGGTTGAAGATCAGCTGCGCCAGGATTTCATCCTGCGGCAGCGAGGGCGAGGAGGCGAAGGTCACGGTCGGATTGCTGGCGAGGCCGGCGACCGTGACGGTGATTTCCGTCGCACCGGCGGAGCTGCCGGCAACGAGATTGACCGTCGGCACCAGGCCGCCGGCAAAGCCGATATGGGCGGAGGTGAAATCGAGCCGGCGCGTCAGGATTTCCATGCGCCCGCGCTCCAGCTCGAAACCGCCGGAAACGATCGGCGACGAGGACGTGCCGGTCACCTTCAGGCTGCCGCTCAGTTCCGCATTGATGCCGCGGCCCCGCACGAAGAGCTGGCCGGGCGCCTCGATGGTCAAATCGAGCGCAATGCCGCGCGCGGCGCCGTCGCCACCCTGCGCGCGATTGACATCCGCCGTCATCCGCTTGACGTCCGCAGGCGCGTTGCGGTGCTTGATGGCGATTTCGGACAGCGAGGCGGGCAGCTTCTGCGGAATGACGACGCTCGCCTTGTTGATGTGCACCTTGCCGCCGAGCGCGAGGTTGGCCACCGGCCCCTTGAGCGTCAGGTCGCCGGCGACATTCGCCGTCACCAGCGTGCCGTCGACATAAACGATGTCGCCGAGCTTGATCGCCACATCGACCGGGAAACCGCTTGCCGGATCGATGCCGACACTGCCCTTCGCCGAAAGCTGCCCGCCGCTCGTCAGCTTGCCGGAAACGGTCTCGATCACTGCCTGCTTACCGTTCATAGTCACGCGGATCGTCAGGTTCTCGACGGCAAGATTGCGGCGCACATCGACCAGGCGGGCACCGCTTGCCGTGATGCTGCCGGTCACCGAGGGCGCGGCGGTCGTGCCGCCGATCGTCACGTCCACATTGGCATTGCCCGTCAGCACGAATCCTTGAGCGGAAAGCTGGCTTTGCAGCATGCTGAACGGCACCGTGCCGTTGAATTTGAGGCCGAGCGGCGTGGCGCCCCCGATAGCGACCTTGCCGCCGCCACGGAAGGACAAGCCGCCGCCGCCCGACAACACCGTGTCGAGCGTCACCTGGTTGTTGGCGAAGGCGCCCTTCGCGTTGATAGTCAGCGCGCCGATGCCGGCGCTGCGCGTCTGGCTCGTCACCGCGCCGCCCCAGTCGAGCGCATAGTTGACCACGGGTGCAGCCGCCTTGCCCTTCACCGTCACCGTGCCGCTGATCGTGCCGTCGGCATCGAGACCCGCCGCAAAATTGTTGACGAGGGCCGCCGGCAGCGCATCGAGGCGCACCGAGAGATCGAGATTTTCCCCCGCCTTGCCGGAGACGGCGACCGTGCCGCGCCCTGCCTGGATGGTGAGGCCGTCGAGCGTCGCAACGCCATTCGTCACGCCGATCGTCGTCGCCTTGGCAAGTTTCAGGGCGATGCGCCGGGGCGCCGCTTCAAACGCCTGCAGCGCGACATCGAGCCCGCCGTCGCGTTGGAGCACCTTGCCCTTGGTGACGAGCGGCGCCCCGTCGAGGCGGCCGGTGAGATCGAAATTGGTTGCCTGCCCTGCGCGGGAGAAATCGAGCTTCAGCGCCTCCAGCCGGTTTTCGCCCGAAGCGACGCGCTCGGCGCGTACCGTGCCTGAAATCGCGGCGGTCGCAAGGTCGGCGATATCGAGATCGACCGCCGGCTTGGTGATGGTGACCGCATCGCGGCTGATCGCCGAGCCGGACGCCTGCACCGTGGCCGAGGTCTTGCCGTTGCTCGTGGCGATTTCCACCTGGCCCGCGAGATCGCCGGCAGCCTTCTGACCCGCCATAGCGGCGAGCAGGCCGAGATCGGGGAAATCGAAGCGGATCGTGCCGTCGGGCATGAAATTCTGCGCCAGCGCCAGCGAGCCCTTCAGCGTGTTCGGCCCGATCTCCGCCTCCAGCACCGGCACGGAAATGCGACCGCCTTCCGAGGTGATGCTGGAGCGCACGTTGATCGCCTGGCCGTCGAGCGCGCCGGTCGCCGTCAGCTCGCCGGAGGGGCTGTCGGCAACGGCCTTGCCCTTCAGCGTTACGACGAGGTCGCTCAGCGTGCGGCCCGACAGCGTCGCACCGCTCGACGTCACCTTGGCCGAGACGTCGAGCCCGTCGATGGGGCCGGTCGCGGAAAGATCGAAGGCCGCTTCGCCCTTGGCGTCGGCCAGCAGTTTGCCGAGCGCCAGCACCTTGCCGGTCAGCGCCGCCTGGAGATTGCCCTTGCCGAGCGAGACCGTGCCCGCCGTCTCCAGCGTGCCGGATTTCACGGTGAGGCCGGAGAGGTCGATTGCGCCATCGCTCGCCAGCTGGAGGCGTCCTTCCATGGCGATCGTCGTGTCGATCTTGCCGGTCAGCGCCGGCGGCAGCACGGCAGGCAGCGCGAAGAGGCGGAAATTGATATCGGCCTCGCGGCTTTCGAGCCCGTAGCGGCCGGAAAGCGTACCGCCGATGCTGGCGCTTTCCAGCGTTGCCGGATCGAAGGCAATCTCGGTCGGCGAAACATTGAGCGTCACCACGATCTTGGCCGGCCCCTTCACGGTGCGGTCGAGATCGGGATTGGCAAAGGCCGTCAGCCCCGTTTCGACCGTCGCCTCGATGCGGCCGGACTGGCTTGCCACGTTGAAGGCGTCGCTCCTGGCGTTAAGACGGATATTTTCGACACGCCCGGCCGGCAGTTCGGCGGAGACGATCGAGACATCGGCGTCGAGCGCCGCAGCATCGGCCTCGCCCTTGAGCGACACATCGGCACCGGCGATCAGCGCGCGCGCATCGCCCTCGGCGAGCGGCCAGCGGAAATCGATCGGCCCATTGCGGCCGGACAGTTTCACATCGAGATCGTTTGCGCCCTTGGCGCTGACCGTCCCCGATGCAGCAAGCGTCATCGCGCCCGTCGAGATCGAGCCCTTCTCGATGCGCAGCATGTCCGTGCCGTCGAAGGCGGCGATCACGTCGATGCCGGTTTCGCCCGTAAACAGCGGACGAAGCTGCGGCGGCATCAGCGCGTCGAACGTGCCGCCACCGGCCAGCGAAAGCGTGTGCAGCCCGTTGGTCGCTAGATCATGCCGGCCGTCGATATGCAGCATCTCCGTGCCGTCGAGCGCGGCCGAAAGTCTTCCCCTCCATTGCGAGAGCGGTCCATCACCCGTCAGGCGGATCGCCACGGCCGGATCATTCGGCAGCTTGAGCAGGGCGGCGAGGATGCCGCCTTTCGGCTCGGCGACGTCAGCCTCGAGACGAAGCTGGTTGTCGGCGGGATTGAAAACGATATCGGCCACGACCCGCGCATCCGGCCGCGCCTTTTCCGAGGCCGAGAGTTTCACCGCGACACTTTCGGCCGTCGCATCGCCGCTGCCCGAGAGAACGATGCGTTGGTCACGGCCGGCGATCGTACCCGACACGAAGAGCTCCGGCACCTGCAAGGCGCCGACATGCACCTCGACCGGCAGCGTGAAGGGCGTATCGGATTTTTCGGCACCCGCCTTGGGTTCCGGCAGGCGCAGCAGGGAGATGGACGAGGCGGAAATGCGCTGGGCATCGAAGCGGAAACCGAGCAGGCTCAGCGGCGACCAGTCGACCGAGAGGTCCTTCAGCTCCGCATAGGTGCCCCTGGCATCGCCGACGGTGATGATCTTCGCCCGGAGCCGCCCGGTAAGCAGGCCGGAGGGCTCGCTGATCGAGACGACCTGCCCGCTCGACGCGGCAATCTTTTCCACATAGGCGACGGCAAAACGCGCGCCCGCATCGGTAAAGCCGACAAAACCGACGAGCCCGACAAGAACAAGCAGAAGGATGACGATGCCGTAACCGAGATAACGGAGCGTTGCGCGGAGAATTCGGGACAGCCTGTTCATGCTTCATCCATTTCGCGTGCGGGGAGCGCAAAGAATCGCTCGTGTCCGTCTTGAATCCGAATCGCCCGGCCGATCAAGAGTCTAGACAGAAATTCGGGCGGCCGTCAGAACGACTGGCCAATGCCGGCATAAACCCCGAAAGAGGTGCCGCCATCATATTTCTTGAGCGGCACCGCCACGTCGAGGCGGAGCGGCCCGAAGGGCGTCGCATAGCGCAGGCCGATGCCGGCGCCCGCCCTGATATCCTTGAAATCAGGCACTTCATCGGTCGAAACCGTGCCCACGTCGAGGAACGGCACGAGGCCGATCGTCTCCGTAATCCCGATGCGGGCTTCGGCGGAAGCCGAGACATAGGACCGGCCGCCGAGGAGCTTGCCCTTGCCGTTGCGCGGCGAGATTTCCTGATAGCCATAGCCGCGCACCGTGCCGCCGCCGCCGAGGAAGAAGCGGCGCGTCGCCGGAATATCGGAAAGCTCGTTGCCGCCGATGATCGTGCCGGCCGCCAGTTTGCCGGCAAGCACGAAACGCTTTTCCTCGCCCAGCGCCTGATAGCCGGTAATGGCGCCCTCGAAGCTGGAGAAGACCGTGCCGCGGTTGAACTCGTAGCTCGGCTTGGCGTTGATCAGCGCGCGGTAGCCTTCGGTCGGGTTCAGCTTGTCGTCGCGCGTATCGCGGACATATTCGATCGGGATGGCAGCCGTCAGGTACTTGTTCTTGCCGAAGGCGTCCTCGACATCGCTCCACATCACCTCGCCGCCGGCGCTTACCGTGTCCTGGTCGGACAGTTCGACGCTGACGCCGGCCGCAGCCGTGGTGGTGAAGGCCTTGTAAGCATCGGGATCGACGATCGAAGCCTTGAGGCTCGCATTGAATGTCGAGGCCGGACCGAAGGCGCCGGGCTTCGAAAACAGGATGGCGGTCGAATAGTCCATATCGCCGAGCGCGGACTGGCCGATGCGGCTGACCGAACCTTCGATGCGCAGGGACTCCGCCTGGCCGAACAGGTTGCGATGGCCCCAATAACCCTGCAGGCCGAGGCCATCCGTGTTCGACACCTGCGCGCCGACACCGAAATAGCGATGTTTGCCTTCCGAGACTTCGATGGTCATCGGCAGCGATCCGTCCGGCGCCAGCTTGTCGGCCTCGCGGATCGTGACGCTGGAGAAGACGCCGAGCGTGCGCAGCCGTTCGGCGGCCTTCGTGAGCGCTTCCGGCGAATAGGGCTGGCCGGCATTGATGCGCGAATAGCGCTGCACGAAATCCGCATCGACCGTCTTGGTGCCGGTCACGCCGACCGCGCCGACGGGCGCCACCGGCCCGCCTTCGGCGGCGATCACCACATCGACGGTCTGCGTCTTGTGGTCCGCCGTTGCATTGCGCTCGGTCAGCTTGGCGAGCGGCCGGCCCTCGGCCTTGAGGTCGACGACCATTTTCTCGCCGGCCTTCAGGATGATGGTGGAATCCGCACGCGCACCCGGCACGAGCCCGTAGTCGGCCGCATTACGCCCCTCGGCATCACCGGAAAAGACGATGTCGCCGAAGGTGAAGACCGGGCCGGGATCGACGGTAATCGTCACCGGAATGGCGCCGCGATCAGGGAATTCCGGATTCGGCGGCAGCTGATCGAGGTCCTGCCCGTCGACCGTGACCTTCACAACGCCGCCATAGCGGGCCTTTTCATAGAGCGCGGCAAGGATGCGGTCGCGATCGTCGCGCGCCTTGATGACGAGGCCGAGATCGCCCGAGACCGGCTTGCCCTCGTCCTGCTTGAGCAGCGCGGTGTTCTCGATCGCGTCCTTGAGTTCGTCGTCGTCGGTGCCGGGATTAAGCGTCAGCGTATAGTTGACGGGATCGATGACGTCGGCCGTATCTTCCTCGCTCTCGAAGAACTTCATGCCGAAGATTTCAAAGGCAAAGGCGGGAGAGGCGGAAAGGGGGGCAACGGCCAACGCGGCAGCCACCGCGAGCGCGGTGCCAGCTTTCAGAAACGCAAAACTCTTTTCCGGCCGGTTCACTTTATCCCGCATCCGCAGCTATCCGTCGCCTTTCTCCGTAAGGTGCGGGGCTTACGGCGGACCGGCAGCTTTCCGTCACAGACTTCAGGCGCCCTGGTTCATCCAGAGCTTTCAGGCAGGAAAAGACCCTAACGCGTTAGGTTTTCCGTAATGTTAACGGCGGTTTTACACGGTGACGGACAGGATTTGAAGCGCCGAAGGGCATTTTATCCCGACGGCGGACAGGCAAAAGCCCCGGAGACGATCCGGGGCTTCGCATAGGTTGCAGGTGGCGGGTATCAGTAACCCGATGGGCAACGGTCGATGTAGCGGCGACCGTAGCGGTCACGGTAGTAGCACTGGCCGGGCTGTTCAGCGACGGAGCCGATCACAGCGCCGGAAACGCCACCGATGGCGGCACCGACGGCAGCGCCGCGCACGTCACCGGTGATCGCGCCACCGATGATCGCGCCGGAGACGGCGCCGATGCCTGCACCCTTTTCCGTCTGCGTGCAGCTGGCGACGGCCAGACCGACCAGGACGAGCGCAATGACTTTCTTCATGAAGATGTTCTCCAAAGTTGAGATGCGGCCCGTTTTCGGATCCGCACTATCCCCTTTTACGTTACGCAACACACGCCGCCGTCTTGCACGGTCAGGTCTGTCCGAAGTCCAAAATATAGCCGGAATCCGGGAAGTCCATGGGACTAAACTATTTTTTTGCTGTCCGAATAAACAGCGTTTCCGTTTCGTTTGTTTGGTCCGTCAAACGCGTCCGGTCACGAGAAATTTCGATTTACCTTGAAAGTACCGGTTGATCCCCGCCGCAAAAAGTCAAATGATATGACTGTTGATGCCGCGCCGACGGGAGGAGAACCCCGCGCGACATCTTGCCGGAATGAAATGCACGCGAATTGAATGCTGGTGTCGTCTGATCCCAGGCCCGCGTCGCGACGACGCCCGCTGCATGCACACTCGGATCGACCGACCCAGCGGCTCTGCAACCGCCAGGGAGGAACGAATGGCGAAAGTGGCAATGACCGTCAACGGCCGGAAGGTGAGCAAGGAATGCGAGGACCGCACCCTGCTTGTGCACTTCCTGCGCGACACCCTCAGCCTCACCGGAACCCATGTCGGCTGCGATACGTCCCAGTGCGGCGCCTGTGTCGTGCATATGGACGGCAAGGCCGTAAAAAGCTGTTCCATGCTCGCGGCCCAGGCCGCCGGCGCCGAAATCCTCACCATCGAGGGCCTTGCCGCGAACGGCGAACTGCACCCCGTTCAGGCCGCCTTCAAGGCGCATCACGGCCTGCAATGCGGCTTCTGCACGCCCGGCATGGTGATGACCGCTGTCGACATGATCAATCGCTATGGCGCCAAGCTCGACGAGCAGACCGTCCGGGAAAACCTGGAGGGCAATATCTGTCGATGCACCGGCTACCACAATATCGTGAAAGCCATCCTCGCCGCCGCCGAAGAAATGGGCGCGGCAGGGCGTCAGGCTGCGGAATAACGGGGAGCGTGAATAGGGAATAGGGCAGGACTTCGCTCCGCCACACCGCTTCCCTGATCGCTATTCCCTATTCGCTATTCGCTCATTCTCTGGAGGAGATGAACATGAGTGTCGAAGGCATCGGCGCGCGCGTCGCGCGAAAGGAAGACAAGCGGTTTCTCATGGGCCAGGGCAAATATACGGACGACATGTCCGTGCCCGGCATGCGCTACGCCGCATTCGTGCGCTCGCCGCACGCACACGCGAAGATCAGGAGCATCGATACGTCGGCGGCCGCGGACATGCCCGGCGTCATCGGCGTGCTCAACGGCAAACAGATGCTCGACGACGGCATCGGCAATCTGATCTGCGGCTGGATGATCCATTCCAAGGACGGCTCGCCGATGAAGATGGGCGCCTGGCGGCCGATCGCGCATGATACGGTGCGCTATGTCGGTGACGCCGTCGCCGTCGTGGTCGCCGACACGATGGGCGAGGCGCGCGACGCGGCCGAAGCCGTCGTCGTCGAATACGACGTGCTGCCCGCCGTCACCGATGCGGTGAAGGCGCTCGAGGCCGGCCAGCCGCAGCTCCATCCGGAAGCGCCCGGCAACCTGATCTACGACTGGGAGATCGGCGACAGCGCCGCGACGGATGCGGCGATTGCCGCTGCCGCCCATGTCACGGAAATGAAGATCGTCAACAACCGTCTCGCGCCGAACCCGATGGAACCGCGTGCCGCACTCGGCATCTACGATTCCGCCGAGGACCACTACACCTGCTACACGACGAGCCAGAACCCGCACGTCGCGCGCCTCGTCATGAGCGCCTTCTACAATGTCGCGCCGGAAAACAAGTTGCGCGTCATCGCGCCGGATGTCGGCGGCGGCTTCGGCTCGAAAATCTATATCTACCCCGAGGAGATCGTCTGTCTCTGGGCCTCCAAGCGCACCGGCGTGCCGGTGAAATGGACCAGCGACCGCACCGAGGCCTTCCTGACGGATGCCCACGGCCGCGACCATGTCTCGACCGTCAAGATGGCCTTCGACGCGAACAACCGCGTCACGGCGCTGAAGGTCGACACGATCGCCAATTTCGGCGCCTACATGTCGCTGTTCTCCTCAGCCGTGCCGACCTATCTCTACGCCACCCTTCTCTCCGGCCAGTATAATTTTCCGGCGATCCACGCCAATGTGCGCGCCGTCTATACCAACACGGTCGCCGTTGACGCCTATCGCGGCGCCGGGCGGCCGGAAGCGACCTATCTGCTCGAACGCACCATGGAGACGGCGGCGCGCGAGCTCGGCGTCTCGCCGGCGGAGCTGCGCCGCATCAACTTCATCCGCAGCTTCCCGCACCAGACGCCGGTCATCATGAACTACGATGCCGGCGACTACGAAGCCTCGCTGGAAGCTGCGATGCAGGCCGCCGACTGGGCCGGCTTCCCGGCCCGCAAGGCGGAAGCCGCAAGCCGCGGCATGAAGCGCGGCATCGGCATGAGCTGCTATATCGAAGCCTGCGGCATCGCGCCGTCGGCTGCGGTCGGCTCGCTCGGCGCGGGTGTCGGCCTGTGGGAATCGGCGGAGGTGCGCGTCAATGCCGTCGGCACCGTCGAGGTGCTGACCGGCTCGCACAGCCACGGCCAGGGCCACGAGACGACCTTCGCCCAGCTCGTCGCCGACCGTTTCGGCGTGCCGCTCGACAGCGTCTCCATCGTGCACGGCGATACCGACAAGGTGCAGATGGGCATGGGCACCTACGGCTCGCGCTCCGGCGCCGTCGGCATGTCCGCCGTCGTCAAGGCGCTCGACAAGGTGGAGGCCAAGGCCAAGAAGATCGCCGCCCACCTGATGGAGGCCGACGAGAGCGACATCGTCATCGAAAACGGCGCGCTGAAGGTCGCCGGCACCGACAAGTCGGTTCCCTGGTTCCAGATGGCGCTTGCCGCCTATACCGCCCACAACCTGCCGTCCGGCATGGAGCCCGGCCTCAAGGAAGGCGCCTTCTACGATCCCGCCAACTTCACCTTCCCGGCCGGCTGTTATATCGCGGAGGTCGAGATCGACCCGGAGACCGGCAAGACGAAGATCGTCCAGTTCGTCGCCGCCGACGACTTCGGCAACATCATCAACCCGATGATCGTCGAGGGCCAGGTGCATGGCGGCATCGCGCAGGGCATCGGCCAGGCGCTGCTCGAAAACGTGCACTACGACCCGGAAACCGGCCAGCTGCTGACGGCGAGCTACATGGATTACACCATGCCGCGCGCCGACGACCTGCCCTCCTTCCAGGTCTCGCACCAGATCACGCCCTGCCCGAACAATCCGCTCGGCATCAAGGGCTGCGGCGAGGCGGGCGCCATCGGCTCGCCGCCGGCGCTGATGAACGCCATCACCGACGCCATCAGCAACAACAACCTCGACATGCCGGCAACGCCCCAGAAGGTCTGGGCGGCGGCACGGGCAGCAGCGAACTGACGGGAGGACGCCATGTACGCTACCAACTATCACCGCGCCACTTCGGTCGCCGACGCCGTCAGACTGCAATCCGCCTCGGACGAGGCGAAATACGTCTCCGGCGGCATGACGCTGATCCCGACGATGAAGCAGCGGCTCGCCGCCCCCTCCGATCTCGTGGATCTCCGCCATATCGCCGAGATGAAAGGCATTTCCGTCAACGGCAGCCGCGTGCGCATCGGTGCGGCCACCACGCACTACGAGGTGTCGACCTCGGCGGAACTGAAGGCCGTCTGCCCAGCGCTCTCTCACCTCGCCGCCCATATCGGCGATCCGCATGTCCGCCACATGGGCACGATCGGCGGCTCCATCGCCAACAACGACCCGGCGGC
>NZ_JBLZPH010000015.1:46464-58450 GCF_049199205.1 Shinella sp. M31
CCTCCGACCTGCTCTCCGATCTCCACGGCAGCGCGGAGTACCGGGCCAACCTCGTGAAAGTCATGGCAAAGCGGGCTGTCGCCGCCGCCTGATTTCCACCAAAAACCTGAAACTGGTTCGATTAAAAGGGCGGTTGAGGCCGTCCTTTTTTCGTGCAGACTTGACATGCATCAACAGGAAATGGCCTTTGGGCCCCCAAGATACATTGGAATGGTTCAAAGGTGGCGCCGATTTGCCGCAGCGGAGATCGTTGCAGCAGGCCGGCCTCAGGTGTAGCCGATTGAACGACCGCCAACGACGATGATGTCCGGGTTTTCGCCGGACAGGAGACTCCGGATGGACTTCGAAAACTTCTTCAAGAACGAGCTGGATGGCCTGCATCAGGAAGGCCGCTACCGCGTGTTCGCCGATCTGGAGCGCCAGAAGGGCAACTTCCCCAAGGCGACCCGCTACACGGCCGAAGGCCCGAAGGACGTCACCGTCTGGTGTTCCAACGATTATCTCGGCATGGGCCAGAACCCTGAGGTCACCGAGGCGATGAAGCTCGCCATCGACCAGTGTGGCGCCGGTGCCGGCGGCACCCGCAACATTTCCGGCACCAACCACTACCATGTCCTGCTCGAGCAGGAGCTGGCCGACCTGCATGGCAAGGAATCCGCGCTGCTCTTCACCTCCGGCTACGTGTCCAACTGGGCGGCGCTTGGCACGCTCTGTTCCAAGATCCCCGGCCTCATCTGTTTTTCGGATGCCGGCAACCACGCTTCGATGATCGAGGGCATCCGCCATTCGAAATGCGAGCGCGTGATCTGGAAGCACAATGACCTCAAGGATCTCGAAGCCAAGCTCGCTGCCGCCGACCCCAAGGCGCCGAAGCTGATCGCCTTCGAATCGGTCTATTCGATGGACGGCGACATCGCTCCCATCAAGGACATCTGCGACCTCGCCGACAAATACGGCGCGATGACCTATCTCGACGAAGTCCACGCTGTCGGCATGTACGGCCCGCGCGGCGGCGGCATTGCCGAACGCGAAGGCCTGATGCACCGCCTGACGGTTATCGAAGGCACGCTCGCCAAGGCGTTCGGCGTGATGGGCGGCTATATCGCGGCCTCCACCGCGCTCTGCGATTTCGTGCGCTCCTTCGCCTCGGGCTTTATCTTTACGACGTCACTGCCGCCTGCCCTTGCCGCCGGCGCGCTCGCCTCGATCCGCCACCTCAAGGACAGCCAGATCGAGCGCTTCGCCCATCAAGAGCGCGTGCGCAAGCTGCGTGCGGCGCTTGACCGCAACGGCATTCCGCACATGCCGAACCCGAGCCATATCGTGCCGGTCATGGTCGGTGACGCTTCGAAGTGCAAATGGATTTCGGACCTGCTGCTCGACAATTTCGGCATCTATGTCCAGCCGATCAACTACCCGACCGTGCCGCGCAAGACCGAGCGCCTGCGCATCACGCCGACGCCGCTGCACACCGATGCGGATATCGAGCATCTCGTCGGCGCGCTGCATTCGCTGTGGTCGCGCTGCGCGCTGGCCCGCGCCGTCGCCTGATAAGCGGACAAACCTGAATGTTTCAGATGAGCCCGGCGGCCACCCGCCGGGCTTCTTCGTCTGCGGCAAAGACATCGTCCATGGACGATGCCGGCGGCAGGTGGATCAGCGTGTCCATGACCTGCTCGGCAATATCCGCCATCGACAGGAAACCGATCCGCCCGCCGACAAAGGCATGGAAGGCCACCTCTTCTGCCGCATTCATGATCGCGCCCTGCAACCCGCCGCGTTCCAGCGCCGTGCGCGCAAGCCGGAGCGCCGGGAAGCGCGCCTCGTCCGGCGCCTCGAAATCGAGCCGCGACAGCTTTGCGAAATCCAGCCGGTCGACATTGAGCGGCGAGCGGGTCGGATAGGTCAGCGCATAGCCGATCGCCGTGCGCATATCCGGCGCACCGAGCTGCGCCAAAACCGATCCGTCGACATAGCCTACCATGGAATGGATGATCGACTGCGGATGCACCACCACTTCGATCTGGTCGGGCCGGACGTCGAAGAGATGTTTCGCTTCGATCATCTCCAGCGCCTTGTTGAACATCGAGGCGCTGCCGATCGAGATTTTGAGGCCCATCGACCAGTTGGGATGGGCGCGCGCGATATCCGCCGTCACACCGGCCATCTGCTCGCGGCTCCAGGTGCGGAATGGCCCGCCCGAGGCTGTCAGCACGATGCGTTCGACGGCGTGGCGCTGGTCGTCCTCCAGGGCCTGGAAGATCGCGCTGTGCTCGCTGTCGACGGGAATGAGCCGCCCGCCGCCCTCGGCAACGGCGTGAACGAAGAGATCCCCGGCCGAAACCAGGCATTCCTTGTTGGCGAGCGCGATATCCGCACCCTTCTTGGCCGCGGCCAGCGTCGGCGCAAGGCCGGCGGTGCCGACGATTGCCGCCATCACCCAGTCCGCATCGCCGGAGGCCGCCTCCATGAGCGCGGCACGCCCGGCCGCCGCCTCGATGCCGCTGCCGGAAAGCGCATCCTTCAATGCGCCGTAGCGGCCCTCGTCCGCCGTCACCACCAGCTTCGCGCCGCAGTCCTTCGCCTGGGCGGCCAAGAGCTCGACATTGCCGTTGCCGGTCAGCGCAACGACCTCGTAGCGCTCGCGCCCGCCGAGCTGGCGCACCACGTCGAGCGTGCTGGTTCCGATCGAGCCTGTCGAGCCTAAAACGGTGATGCGGCGCGTCTGCCGCGCATCGAGAGCCATGGTGCTTTCCGCGCTTTTTAGTGTTCTGTCCTTGGCTCTACAGGCGAAAGACGCCAGCAACAAGCCGGTAATGGCCAATCGGCGCGGCGGAAAACCGTCCCAGTTCCGGTCTTGTGGAACCCGCCGCTTGACCTTTTCACCCGGACAGCCATAACGTCCCCGCAACGTGCCTTTATGCCCGACGCGATTGGAGAAATCTGTGCATCGACGCCTGAGAGTTTGGACCCTCGCCTGCCTCGTGCTTGCGGCAGCAGCTCCGGCCTATGCCGACGAGCCGGTCCCCGGCGGCCTCGGCGGCGCCTGGCTTGCCGAAGATATCGGCGGCAACGGCGTCATCGATGATCTGCAGACGACGCTGGAGATCAAGCCTGACGGCTCCTACGGCGGCAATGGCGGCTGCAACACCTATCGCGGCAAGCTGAAGGTGCAGAACGGTACCATCGCCTTCGCGCCCGCCGCCGCGACGCGCAAAATGTGCGCCCCCGCCATCATGGACCAGGAACAAAATTTCTTCGATGCGCTCGGCACCGTGACGTCGTGGAAGCTCGAAAACGGCATCCTGCATCTCACCGGCAAGGAAGGCGCGCCCGCCATCCGCCTTTCCGGCCTGAAGAACAGCACCGACATCGTCATCCGCCTGCCCGGACCGGAACAAAGCGTGGCCCGCGAGACGATCAGCTACCAGTGTGACGCCGACCAGCGCGTCGTCGCCGAATATATCAATGCCGGCGCCAATGCGCTCGCCGTGCTGAAGATCGGCGAGGAAACGCTGATCGCCGCCAATGTCATGGCCGCCTCCGGCGCCAAATATGCCGGCGGCCGCTACGAATGGTGGACCAAGGGCGACGAGGCGACGCTCTACGACCTGACCAAGGGCGAGAACGCACCGGGCGTCAACTGCCGCAAGACCGGCTGAGCCCGAAGGGCTTTCCGGTCCAGCGCTGGCAATAGGGAGACAACCGCATGCCTACATTTCATGTCGGCCAGAAGGTCGTCTGCATCAACGACCGTTTCAAGAACGTCTCGATCGACCAGGGCATCCGCAAGGGCCAAATCTATACGGTCCGCTGGGCCGGCAACTACCGCCATTATGTCGACGGCGATTTCTACGGCATCAAGCTGATGGAACTCCACCGCGGCAATGACGACGGCCCGGAAGGCTACGGCGCCGTCGACATGCCCTTCCGTGCCAGCCGCTTCCGCCCGCTGGTTTCCGATCGCATCAAGAGCATGCTCGGCATGAAGGCACCACCGCCAAAGAAGGTCGTCAGCAAGCCGTCGATGATTCCCTCGGTGCGTGCCAAGCCGCGCGTGGTGACGCCGGAACGCGAGAAGGAAGACGTCTGATTTCCGGAATGGTGATCCCGCCGCGATTCGAACGCGGGACCCCAGATTAGGAATGCGACCGTATGGCCGCATTTCCCACGCGATACATGGCGCCATGTGCCATTCATGCGCCATTGGTGGAGAACAGAGCGCTGGCAATTCCGTCCATCGCCGCCTTGTGCGCCTCGCTCGGGAATAGGTGGCCATAGCGGTCCATCGTTACCGCCAGAGACGAGTGCCCGGCGAAGGTCTGCACGGTCGTCGGCGTCAAGCCTGCCTCGATCCAAGTCGAGATAGCGAAGTGACGCAAGGCGTGCCAGCCAAAACGCTTGAAATTCTTCCCGCCTTGGCCAGCATCGGCAACGACCTTCGAAACGAGAGGGTCGAATATGCGCCGGCGCATGTTGTTGTGGTTCTCGAAGTTGCCGTGGCCGTTTGGAAAGACGAGGTTATCGTCCTTGTTAAAAGCAGTCTTGAAGCGCCACTTCTTAAGCTCGGTAACGATCGCCTGCCCCAAGGGGATTCCCGGAGACCTGCCCTGCTCTTGGTCGTGTCCTCGTTACGCTTCCTATCGACGCGCGTCTCGATTGTCGCGGTGCCATGGTTTAGATCGAGATGCCGCCAGCGCAGCGCATACATTTCTGAGGCTCGAACACCAGAAGCGGCGGCGAAGATCAACCGTACCATGAAGTCGCCCTCGGAAGCTTTCAGCAAAGCCACCATGGCTTCCTTGCTCGGTGGGACGATCTTCCTTGCGTCCTCGTTCCGCTTCCCTACGACGCGGACGCCGGCGGCGGCATTGATTGCGGCAAGATCGTTTATAACGGCGTTTTTGAGGACGCGCGACAACGTGCCTAGGATCTGGCGCGTCGTCGCGACGCCGACGCCGAAATCGCGCAGGCTGTCGCGAAACTCCCCTACCCTGCGTGCCGTCAGTTGGGCCAGCTTCAGTTCTCCGATGCCCCCGCTGAAGTTTACGCGCTTGCGTTTTGTTTTGCGGTCGATGCCCCATTCTGCCTTCGGGGCGATATAGTTCCAAAGGTGCCCGCCGAGGTTCTGCAGATATTCGGCCGTGACCTTCTCGCCCCTGTCGTGGCGGCCCTTCATGAGCTTTTCGAAATCCTCGCATACCTTCTTGATGGTCGTTGTGGCGACCTCCGAACGAAAGGCGCCAGAGCGTACTTGCCCCTCCACCTCCACGCGGCGGGCCCCGGCGTCTCGCTTTTTCTCAAACTGCTCTAGGTGCCGCTGGCCACCGGCATCCATGAAATTCAGCACCCAGGCTTCATGGGTGCCGCTCTTATTCGTCCATTTCCGCTTACGGATAGTCGCCATTCTGACCCCTACATCTTGATGGCGCATGAACCGTATTGCGCCTTCTACTTCCGTTCAAGGTCCTGCATCCATGTAGTGAGCGAGGACTTGCGCGCAGCGACAGTACCGCCGAGCTTGAACGATGGGATAATCTCGTCATAGACGAGGCGGTAGACTTGGCGTCGGGTCACGCCGAGATAGGTTGCGATTGCATCCCCGCCCATCAGTAGGTCACCCTGCGCGACGTCTCGACCCTCGCAAAGGTGACGACCGGCGCCGTGCTCTGCGCCAAGACCGGCCAGTCCTTCCGCGCTGCCTCCGATAACGCCAAGCTCTTCGCGTCTGCAACCGAGGTCACCAACAATCTCGGATGGAAATTCAATTCGTTCTCCGTCGGCCTGGACAGCCGGTGCGTCAATTCCGGGCCGACCTTCGTGACGTTTAACAGTGAAGACCGCGCCCTCTACGCATTGCGCGAACACTTCATCGGCGCGACGAATACGGATCTGATCTACACGGACGCTCAGGCTCTTGCCTGCAGCTACCCGGACAATACCCGCGGTGGACATCCCGACCCGGCTGAAGAGTTCGTCTGGCAGTGGATGCGCCGTGACTGGCAGCTGAAGCCGCACAACATGACAGAGACGTCATTCTACACCGTCGCCATGAACCACGCGAAAACGGACGGCCTGGCGTCCGAAGTGTTTCTCGGCGACGGTCTGTCACGGTTCCAAAGCATGTGCGACGTCTTCCATGCTGCGGTCTCCGGGCTCAACGGAACCGCGCCGTCGACCGTGGGCGTCGGCAACACCGACCCGATGATCGCCGACTGGATTGCGATGGATCATGGCCAGGCGGATGAGGCCGCCGCCACCAGCGACTACACGCTGCGGATCAACAATTTCGGCGTTGCGGTACAGGCGAAGTTCAATGCGAAGTGGGGACAGACGGCAACAGCCTTTTTCACCATGACGCAGGTTGGCGGCCCCCGCTATGGCACCACCGACATGGTCTGCGCGCAGCAGCAGGGCGACATGATGCTCGACATCACGACCGCCTCAAAGAACAAGTTTCTTGCTGGTGTGTCCTGGGAGGGGCCGAGCTTCTACGACATCCCTGATGGTTCTGCGCATCCCAACGTGCCGAATAGCGCGGCCCTGCCGACCCCCATCCCGCCGGACGGCCACCTTACGCTTGCGGGAAATATCCTGCTGGCGATCCGGCATGCCGTCGTGGCGCACTACGTGAACCGGGGTGAGTATTACTTCCTGCCTTTCCCGATGGACGGCTATTTTGATGGCAAGTTCTGGGTGATCCCGATACCCAACAAGTTCTCGCCGCTCGAACTGTCGAAGATACCGATCGGCGTCACCATGGCCTTGCTCGACAACCTCGGCGTTTCCTTCCGCACGCCCGGCCGGGCGCTGAACCCGATCACGACCGCGCGCATAGTTCCGGGCAAAAACTACACCCTTGAGGGCGCCTGCGAATACGATTTCGGGACCTTTGGCAGCACGGTATGCCGCTTCGGCGATCGCGATACTGCCAACGGGCTGTACGGGTTCGTCAACCTTCGCGACAGCTTTGAGGTCCCGAACCTAAAGATCGAATTGCCGATGACGGCCAATCAGACGGTCTACGCCGGCGGTTATGTCGATAATCCGCATTCGGTCCCCAACAACGGTCATGGCCGCTACCTCGAAGATATCCCCGAATTCAAGGGGCGGCCGAAGCTCGGCAACCCCTGCATTCGGCGCACGATCACCATGCACCCCATCACCGACATCCTTAAGGAGCACTGCCGTGGGCGTTTTTCCCTTCAAGCAGTTCACGGGCGTCAACAAGCGCGCCGTGGCGACCAAGATCATTCCGGCTATCAAAAGCGTGCCGCTGCTTGCCTGGGGGCAGGCGGGCGGCGGCGGCGATGGCAACATTCCAAAGATCAGCCGCAATCTCGCGGACCGTTCGAAGATGCTTGTCGTCGGAACGCCTTAGCTGCCGGCATCCGGTGTCGCACGCTTTAAGGGCGCGACGAACTTCCTTCAGTCCTCGGTCTTGGAGACAGACGAGTTCACCTTTTTTGCCCTGGCGCGCAATGCGGACACATCAGCCGATAACGACCATACCGGTACGCAGATGGGCTCCTACGGTGGAGCCGCCATCTACGGCTGCCTCGTCTATTAGCAAGGGTCGAATGTCCTCCGTGCCCAGGTCGTCCAGGGAGGCACCACCACGCGCTCCGTCAGTCTGACGGTTGCTGATCCCGACAAATGGAACCTGTTTCGTGTCGAGTGCAAGATGACGTCGGGCACGGCCGGGACACTCACCATCTACAATGACACGGACGGCACCTCGGCGACTGTCACCATTACGGCGGCCCTCACGCGCGGCGCGTTGCCGATCGCGTTTGGTTCGTCGCGCAGCCTGACCTTCAAGGGCGATAGCGATATGAGCCACTGGTCGTTGTTTTGCGGCATCGATCAGCCTGCCGAAATAATCGCGCACCGCGCCCAGGTGCTCGCTATCGCCGCCGATATGGGCATTGTCGAGAACACGTAGCAATCACCAACTAAGCCGCACAGTGAGTGGCATCCCACACCACCCCGCAATCGCAAAGAGTTCCGCTTCGTCGCGCCCCACCCAAGTCACTCTCCACTGCTTGCCGTGCGCCTCGTACGGCAAGCAGTGCTCTTTACATTGTAGCGCTTCGGCAATCATTTCCGACGATATGAACGATGTCCCTTCGCGGTAGAGGACTTTGTCAGTCGCCGGCCTTCCAATAGGAGCCTGCGCGTTTAGAGCGTCCGAGAAACTAAACATCGCCATGGTGACCTCTGACATCTGGCGGCATTGAAAAATCGATTTGATGACGGTTCTCGCGCGTGTCGTCGTCGCGGTCGTTTCCGTCTGCGCGAGCGAAGACCGTTCGGCGGATGCCTACCGGATATTCTTGGACGAGGTGGAGCGGCGCCTAAACGAGCAGAGGTTTCGCTCCGTGGATGTCAGCGGAAGCGCCTGAACCCTGCCGGTGGCGACGCTAGCGCGAATATTGCTTGGCGCGCTTCCGATATGTCTCATTCTTGGGATCAAGCCGGGCAGCCTCTTTGAACGCGGCGCTAGCTTCGCCGAAATCGCCTAGGCGGAGATGGCTGAGGCCCGCGCCGTAGTGGCCTTTCGCTTGGAGCGGCCATTTCTTGACCACTTGCGCATAAATTTGAAGCGCTTCCTTGTTCGCATCCATATGCCGCAAACAGTTTGCGTGAGACATGAAGAAGTCGATAGAGGTACCGCCGGAGCATCGGGCCGCACAGAAGTACGGATAAGCTAGTTCCGGCTCTTTCATGCCTAGATACGCCTCTCCGACGAGCCAGTTGCACTGGTCAGAAGTGGGGAGGATTTTCAGTGCCTCGCAGCCCGATTCTATGGCTTCTGGCCACCGTTTGGCGGCGTGCATCTGATGGGTCTGGAAGAACAATTCTGCAAACCTCGGGCGTTCCAGCATGCCGCCGAATTCCGGCATGTCCGGGATCGTGTCGAAGTTATCAACGAAAGCCTCAAGGAAGGGGATGAGGCGCCCTTTCTTGTTAAGGTAGTTCTGAGGGCCATGCAGGACCTGCTGCATAGATTTTACCTGCACAGTGGGCAGGTGGAATATCCGGCTCAGGGAATAGGCATCGACAGCATCCCTTTCCCCGAAGATGGTGAACACGCGGATTCCCGTCGATGCGATCAGCGGCGCCAGATCCGGGTAGGTAACGACCGTTCCCTTGTCCATAAGCTTTTCGCTCCGGCTTGCGGGGAAGTGAAGTTCCGTCTCCCAAGAGAAGGCGAGGACTCGGGCGCCGAGCAAGCAACCAAAAAGCACAGCCCCATAACCGCCCATGCTACCGCCGACTGTGTAAATCTCGTCAACGCCGAGGTGATCCGCCCAAGCCCTGATGCTTCGGGCCGTTTCCTCAACAGTCTCCCCGAGGCCGGGAACGCCTTGCTGATACCAAGAGCGGCGGTGGTTGACGAAAATGCGGTGTGTTTTGACTGCGTTGCCGGCGTTCCAGAAGTTATAAATCCGTGGCGGTGCGCCGGTTGCCGTAAGGTAGATGACGAGCTTGTTGGAACCTGGCTCCGGGACTACCTGAAAGTGGTCTCCATCAAGCGCTGTTGGCCCGTGATGTGGCATGTCCATGTTGACTCTCCCTCCTCGCTTTAGGTCATTCGATCTAACTGAAACCGCGCTAGATCGTCCATAGCGAGCCCTGCTGAAAATACCCGAAAAAGGAAACCACTATGCGACTTTGGGGCGGCGCCGCTGTGCGCTTATAAAGGCTTCGGTACGATCGGGGCGAGCCGATGTCGAGCGGCTTCAGGCATCTCCCGGCAATGCGCCTGGGCCGGAAGCCGCTTAGGGCTTACCGCTGGTACGCAGCCAATTTCTTCCGGTACGTTTCGTTTGACGGTTGGATCGCAAAGGCCGCTTCGAAGCAAGCCAAGGCCTCTGCAGGCTGTTTCATGTTGAGATGGCACAAGCCTTTCCCGTAGTGGGCGCGATGCTCATCTGGATAGGCCTCCGCAACCGCCGTGTAGATCTGGGAGGCTCTTACCGGGTCGCCCATGGCCCGCACGCACCCCGCAAGCAGAACTTTTATCCTCGCGGTCTCGTCAGTCGAATCCCGAGCAAGCGCCGCCGCAAGGCTCGCGTTCTTTAGGGCCTCAACGTTTTTCTTCTGCTTGTGCTGGGCAAGGGCAACCATGTACCTGCCGTAATCTGATGTCGGATGAAGATCGAGCGCGCCGAGGCCGAGGTTTTCTGCAATTTCCCATTCACTCCGCTTCAGTGCCTGAAGCGTTCTCAGGTAGGCTTCTGGGAACCCGGGCATAGTCAGCACCGATCCATTCGCTGGCAGCTGCGGAAACGCCCGATCATTTATCAGGCAAGAGAGAAATTCTGGCAGCAGTCCAAGATCGCGGATGAACCGTGCGGGTGCGTGGTCGACGCCGATGAGTGTCGTGATTTCGAGGTTACTTGCCCCGACTAGGTTTGCGGCACAGTAAACGTCAATGGGGTCCATTTCGCCGATATACAACGAAATCGGCTTTCTGGATTCTCTGATTAGAGGGCGAAGGTCTGGAATCACCAATGGCGTACCGGGGTGGATGTGCGAGACACTTCGTGCGGCCTCTATACCCAGTTGCGTCTCAGCGGCAAACGATAGGACTCGGGCATTAAGCAATGCACCAAATAGGATGGCCGCATATCCACCCATCGAGCCGCCGCACGTATATATGTGCCGAGCGCCAAGATGACTGACCCATCGCTTCAGACTGGTCACGGTTTCTTCGATCGAACAACCTAAGCCGGGCACACCGTTTTGGTACCACTCGTTCGGTCCGTTGTTGATGAATATCTTGTTGCAAGGAAGGTTTGATCCTTCCCTCCAGAAATTGAATATGCCTGGTTTGGCGCCGGTCGCGGAGAAGAATATAACGACCTTGTCAGAGCCTGCCATCGGCACGATTTCGAATGTCGCGCTCTTGAGCGGGCCGGGCGTCGAGCTATGGACATTCATGTTAGCGCCAGCCTTTCTAATTAATCAGGTCAATTTGCGGTTGCCAACCTAACTAGCAAGCACCCACATACGCATCAAGCCTGCCTGCCGACGCCAAAGTAAACAGAAGGAAAAGCATAGCTATTTATGTGAGATAAGGTTGGCCGCAATAGCTTGCGAAAGCACAACATATCCATGGTCTGTGGGGTGAAGGTTGTCACGCCTAAAGTTGCCACAGATTATCGCGTGCCCCGCACAAGTGAGTTCCTTCTCATCTATTTCCAGCACCTTGATCAGATCGTCACCGCTAAACCGCGCTCTAAGAAGGCTGTTCACCTCTTGCCGGTCCGTGTCTCGGAACATGTACCCTTCGCCGCGCGGAAGAATTGGCAGCACGAGTATTTTTGCGGCGGGCCAAAGCTTCCGCATCACGCCGACAGCCGCTTCGATGCCGGACGACACCCCGCAAGGTTCGGATGTCCGGTCGCTTAGGTTATTGGTTCCGATTACGAGAAGAATGTTTTGGGGCAAAACCTTCGGCGCATGGTTCTGAAGGCGCCAAAGCAGCTCTTGCGTCCGCTCGCCACGCACGCCGTAGATTTTTACGGCTTGGCCGGGAAAGTCTGTGATGGAGGACTCCTTCCAGTTCGCGGCTATGGAATCTCCGACGATGAGCAGTCCAGCAGGACCGGATAGCCTTTCAGAATTGCGCGCGGCCTTCAGCTTGCCCGGTGTCTGCTCAATGACCGGGGTTGTCGCAACGGCTACCTGCAACTCATCGCACTTGTCTTGCGACGAGGCGGCGGAAGGGACGAAGCCGGCGAAGAGGCTTAACGACAATATTAGAGCGCGTGAATTGAGCAACATGCTCATAAGTACCGGACGAGCTGTCCCTAAACAATAAGGAAATCCCATGAACCGCAGCCCATTCTATGCGTCGGCGCGTCCGGCATCTTCGGCGCGTCTCTCAGCCAGGCCCGAGTGCAGGGCGTCGAAGCCATCCTTGACGAGGCAGAGAGGCGAGGGAAGCCGCTCCAGCACCTCGCCTACATCCTCG
>NZ_JBLZPH010000015.1:58475-85845 GCF_049199205.1 Shinella sp. M31
CTCCAGCACCTCGCCTACATCCTCGCCACCGCCTACCACGAGAGTGCGCACACCATGCAGGCGGTACGCGAAACTCTCGCCACGACCGATGCCGGCGCGATCCGGGCTCTGGAGAGTTCTTGGATGCGGGGCAAGCTCCCATGGGTCAACACGACATACTGGCGGAAACACCCTGATGGGAAATCGTGGTTTGGCCGCGGCCTCGTGCAGATCACCCACAAGGCCACTATGCCAAGCTCGGACTGTTGATCGGCGTCGCCGTCTATCTCGGCAATCTGACGTCAGTAGAACTCTATACCGAAGTTTAGGCTCAGTTTACGGAGTTCCACACGGCCGTCAGCAGCGGCTTAACGTTATAGTTGGTGGATTCGGCATCCGCACAAGCGTCAGGAATCACCTCAGGTAATCATTACCGAACAGCGGTCGCTTTCAGTGCCTTGGCGATGTCTTCGATGGTCTGCGAAATTACGAGGGACTTCAGAGAAGGCTTGCCATCCTTGTTGGGAAGGATCGTGGTCATGGTGATATGCGACCCTTTTGCGTGTCGCTTGATCTGGAGAATTTTTTCGCTGTCGATGAGAACAGACTCTTCGTTATCCGTAGTAAGTTGCAGCCAGGCCATTTGAACCCTCTTCGTTTATCCGGTGTTGGAGTGACCCGCGAGCGGGCATGCGGCGGGAAATACCGCCAGCCGGGCCATACACGGTTATGAAGTGCACATTATTCTGCTGCGATCGGCCTTAACGACAGGCTCAATCTTTGATGTACATCGGACCCGAGCGAAAATAGGCGACAGCCTTTTCGTATTCCTCTTGCTCAATTCTCTCTTCTTCGATTTCCGCGGCCAACTCTGCCAACGGCTCGTCATCGAAGATGGGCTTGTTGGGCAGGATTTCAGCCTGCTCCTCAGTTCCGTTCAATTGGGTCTCGGAAATATTATTATTTTCCATATTAATAACTCCTAAATCTCTGAAATAAAATTGAAGCTCGAAAGCGTGACGTGAGATGAGAATGAGGGAGTTTTTTGTTCCAAGCGACTTTGACGTCACTAAGGCAGCCCCGTGAATTGGTGGATCGCGACCCTGCAGGTGCAGGAGCGCTTAATCACGCTTGCCGCGTTGCTGAGGTCTATCCGACTTTAGACGCCGAAAAGAAGCCAAGGCGGAAAGCCAATAACGATCGCTGCCGCGACAATCAGCGCGCCGGCCGCAATCAAAGTGTTGTCTCGCTCAATCTGGTCCCGTGACTTGTTATTCATGGCCGCCTCGCTGACTCGGTGATCGAGCACGAGAACGCCCGCAAGGCCTATTCGTTCCGGCCTCCACAGCCGCCTGGCGGCACCACCGGCAACTAAACCTTCTCCATCAAGGAAATCGATCATGGCAAACCGCAAGCGCACCACGCTTGGGGTCGTGCACGTCACTGCCACGCCTCCGGGCTGGGACAAGGGCGCTGCCGGCATCCGGGCAATCCACAAGGCTCAAGGCTGGTCCGACATCGGCTATAACGAGATCATCAATCCCAACGGCCCGCCCGAGATGGGCCGGGGCAAGATGGCGATCGGCGCCCACGTTGCCGGCTTCAACTCGATCTCCTACGGCACTTCGATGGTCGGCGGCGTGAATGCTTCCAACAAGCCGGACTTCAACACGATCCGCGATGCGCAGCTCGCCACGCTCTACAAGCGCATGAAGGAACTGACCGCCGACTTCCCGGACATCAAATGGTGCGGCCACCGCGATCTGTCACCCGACAAGAACGGCAATGGCGTGATCGAACCCTTCGAGCACATCAAGGCCTGCCCGTGCTTCGACGTCATCCCCTGGGCGGCGGAACACGGCCTGCCGGTGGCCGACATCAAGGGCACTTGGAAGACGATCACGCTTGAGCCCGGGAGCGCGCCGGTGCTTGAGGGTCCGGATACGCGTGCCGCCTACCTTCAGCGCCTCCTGACGCGCGGCGGCTACGTGCTCGGCCCCATCGACGGCATTGTTGGCAGGAAGACTACGGCGGCGATCACAGCCTTCCAGCTCGCATCCGGGCTGGATCAGTCCGGCGAATTCGACGCGCCGACGGTCGCGCGCCTCCGCTCCATCTTCGAAGCCAAGGCTGCGGCCTGAAACCTGAAAGGAAATGATCATGGACAAGATTTCGAAAGCCATCGCTGCTGCTGCCGGCGGCGCCGCAACCGGCACTATCGGCCTGCCGTTCATGCCCGAGGGCACGCCCTGGTAAGGTTATCTCGCCCTCTATGCCATCACGATCGGTCTGCCGGCCGTGCTGACCTATCTCGCGCCGAAGAATGCCAGCTGACCACACGACGCATTCAGGAAGAGCGGATGACCGAGGAGAAGACCATGGGCATTACACGTGCAAGAACGCTAGAATGGAATTTGAACACGGTCATCCAGCTCATAACTCTCGTCGGCATGTGCATCGGCGGTGTGACGATTTGGGTAGATAAGAGCCGCGATATTGAGGATCTGCAAACCTGGCGCGCTGGACATGAGCAACTGCATAAGGAGCGGCTCGTCGAGGTGAAGGCGGGAGAGGCTCGCTCTGAGGAGCGGTTTCGCAGCCTTGAGGCGGATACGCGAAAGGCCACATCGCAGATCGAAAACCTTGCCCACCGCGTGACGGTCACCGAGCAATCAACGACGTCGACCGCCACTGCCATTCGCGACCTTCAGAACCTCGTCAGCCAGCAGGCCGGCGATATCAAGGTCGTCGTGAGATTCTTCAGCGTATAGAGGCCGCGCAGAGCGGCGAGCTTAGGCGCTAAGCGTGGATGCCCACTCGCAGAAGGTGAAGTAGCAAAATAGAACAACATTCAGCCGTTGCAAACCGATGATTAGCCATTCGCGCTTTTCGTGTGCAATTCGCCATTGATCAATCAGAGAATGCGCTAACTCCTCTGGTGCAGTTCAACCAGATTGGAGTTCTTAAAATGGCTACGATAAAGGTTGCATCAGGTGTCTCCGTGGACGGCGACGACTTCTGGGTACAGAGCGGCACGCAGTCCACGAATGAGCAGTTCACCGGACAAACGTCTCAAACAGGCTCGCTTGTTCTGGGCGTCGGGCAGGTGACCACGACCTACAACGAATACCGCTTCGAGGCTGGAAACTTTACTTTCCGGTATCTGGGCGAGTGGGAACTTGATGTCGACGGCGGGCTGCTTACCGCTACCAACAGTGCCCGCGGGAGTTACGACAAGATCATCATTGAGCAGAACGGTCAGTTCTACGCCTCCATTGATCTCGACCAAGCACTTGAAGTTGACTTCGGGACAAGGAGTGGCCTCGATATCCTCGGTCTCGGGCTTGACGCCTTGACCAATCCGTTGCTCTCACTGCTGCTCGGAGACGCCAATGAGACGGCGATCTCGAATCTGCATCTGTTGGCGACTCCAGGGTTGGCCGAACTCACGGACGGCGTCCCGATCACCATGGTTGGCGACAGCGGAGATAATACGATCATCGGGACTGCTGCAGGCGACGTTATCGACGCCATGGACGGTAACGATACCGTGCGGGGCTTGGCTGGTAACGACCGGATATATGGCGGCGCCGGGAACGACGCGCTCTATGGCCAGGATGGGAATGACATACTTAACGGCGGTAAGGGATCCGACACCCTAAATGGTGGCGCTGGTAACGACACAGCATCCTACACCAACGCCGCTGGCGGTCTTACGGTGAGCTTGGCAAATCCCGGGATCAATACCGGGGAAGCGCAAGGGGACTCCTTCGTCTCAATCGAGGGGCTCATTGGTTCACAGTACGCGGACACGCTTCGTGGAAATTCGGCGGCGAACACTCTCGATGGTCGCGGTGGCGACGATCTCTTGGTCGGAGAACAAGGTGCAGATACGCTCCTCGGCGGCGGCGGCAAGGATCGACTGTATGGCGGTGCTGGCGCCGACCAATTGTATGGTCAGGATGGCAACGACATTCTGACTGGCGGGGCCGGGGGCGATGTACTCAATGGAGGGGCCGGAACGGACACTGCCTCCTATACCCAGGCTCTGGCCGGCGTAACAGCCAATTTGATTGACGTCTCGCAGAACACAGGCGAAGCGCAGGGCGATACCTACGTCTCGATCGAGAATTTGACCGGCACATCCTTCGCCGACACACTATTCGGTAACAGTGCAGACAATCAGCTCGATGGGCGTGCAGGCGATGACACCCTGTCTGGATATCGCGGTAACGACGGCGTACGTGGAGGCCTCGGGAACGATACGCTTAGCGGCGGTGACGGGACTGACGCGCTTTACGGCCAAGATGGTAACGACGTGCTGGACGGGGGAACGGGGGCCGATCGATTGAACGGCGGCATCGGAAACGACACCGCCAGTTATGCTTCGGCCAAAGCAGGCGTTGTCGCATCTCTTGCCAATGCGGCTGTTAACACTGGCGATGCTGCAGGCGATATCTATACGTCTATCGAAAATCTGTCGGGTTCATCGTTCTCCGATACGCTAATCGGCAATGGTACGCGTAATACCCTTTCCGGCGGTCAAGGCACCGATACCCTGACCGGCGGCGCCGGCGGCGATGTCCTCACGGGCGGGGCGGGAGCCGATACGTTTGACTTCAACTCTGTGGGTGACAGCCTCGCGTCTACCACGCGCCGCGATGTGATTACTGACTTCAACCAGGCGCAGGGAGACAAGATCGATCTCAGAGGCGTTGACGCCGACCAGGGTACAACGGCGAATGACGCTTTTACACTGGTTTCGAGCTATTCTCGAACGGCCGGCGAGTTGCGCTTCGACCACAAGAACGGAGATACGTTCGTCTATGGTGACGTCAACGGCGATGGGAGCTCAGATTTCGTCGTTCAAATAAAGGGAACGCTCGACCTAAGCCAAAGCGACTTCCTGCTTTAAGCCTCCGGGAAGTGGGCGGAGGACTGCTCTCCTCCGCCCATCGAAGCACTTGCGCGGCTCTTCCCAGCATCCATGTTCCTCAAAGCGAATTGACGATCGGCTCTGCCCGGCCCTGCAAGGTGGCCTTTTTCACTTCACGGCTCACCCGACGCATCCGCATCTGAGCGTTTAGGTGATGGCCAAGAATGCCGATGAGGTCCTTAACTGGCGTGGCCGGATCTAGCCAGGTATCGAAAACAGCCGGGTCCAGAATGATCGGCATCCTATCGTGTATTTAGCTGATGGGAGCGACCGACTTCATGTGCCATTCATGCGCCAACGAATTCGCGCTAACGCCTGAAAAACACTGTAAAACCGGGAAATTCTCGTCAACGCGCGACACATGGTTTTGCGCCCGAATCTCAAGTTAAGCGATTGATTTCATTGGTGATCCCGCCGCGATTCGAACGCGGGACCCCCAGATTAGGAATCTGGTGCTCTTTTCATAGCGGTGCGTACTTTACTGGTAGTTACTGCCCCACCCTCTAACGGCAATTGGTTCTCCAGTTATCAATGGGCAGCAAGGCCACACCTGGCCTTGCTATTCCCAAGCCGACGCTACGAGTGAATGGCCCTGTCAAGGCCGCAGAGCGAGCCCCTGCGGCGAGCGTGCCTTTACAGGGAC
Organism: Shinella sp. M31; assembly: GCF_049199205.1. Lineage (NCBI taxonomy): Bacteria > Pseudomonadati > Pseudomonadota > Alphaproteobacteria > Hyphomicrobiales > Rhizobiaceae > Shinella > Shinella sp. M31. The sequence goes on from NZ_JBLZPH010000015.1 coordinate 64,034, forward strand.
AGGCACGAGTGGCTTATCAAACAAAGAAGTATCCGCCGGTCAGGCGGATTCCGTTTAGGTATACGAGCCGTTCGGACCAGCGACCTTCCGTCTGGCGGTCCGTTCGGCCGTATACAAAACAAATGCCGGGCCCATTGGCCCGTCCTTTTCGACGAGCCTGCGAGGCGCTTCGGCTTTAGCTTGGTCACTGGGATGGCAACCGTTACATCACCACGTGAGCATACGTGGCAATAAAGGTGGCATGGTGCCGCGAGCGCCAGGAAGCTCGCGCTCGATTACGTAGACAGGCTTGGGAGCCAACGCACGCCCACTCCATAGTAGCGTTTTGTCGCGGCGTCGCTCCACCCGAGGAACTCAACGTTGTTCCGTTCGTAGTAGCCTTGCAGCGTCATTGACGAGTCAGTCCAATGGTCCCCGCGCTCCAAAGCTTTCACTGTCGCAACGGACAACCCGGTTTCGCTTGCAATGACTTTTTGCGTTTTGTTCAGGAGAGCTCTGGCGGCTGGAAAAGATATCCCAACGTCTTCGGTTTGGAATCGCAATCGCTCTTCCGGGTTGTCCACCGATCCAGGAGCGCTCCATTTTGCGCCTGCACCGCGGACCCCTGTTCCGATCTTAGCTTCTCCCAGAAACTCAATCCCACGGGACATGTAAAAGTCGATCAGCGCGAGATTGAGGTCGAACATAGATTCCGACGTTTCGGCGGTCGAGATGTACCGCCTTGTGACGCCGGCGAGATCGGCGGCTTCTTGCTGTGAAAACCCCGTTAATGCACGTGCGACCCTGAGTGCTTCCGGTGGAGCAGGTAACCTCATTCATGCGAGAAGCCGCCCGCCGGAAAAATTGTCAACTTTTACCGCATAGGGTCTTTTAATATCCCATAGGTAGTCTATAAGACTTCCTTTAGGATGATAAAAAAGCCAAGAAATGGAGCCTATCTTGGCATCAAGTGATTCGCGTCTGCCACAGGTCACCGCCGACGGGCGATGGCTGCTTGCCCAGCAGCATTGTAGTCTGATTGACGGCGGGGAAGATATCGACCAACCCGCTGATGCAAAGTCGCCAGTCCTGGGCGGAAGCTGGTTCTTCTTGAGCCGATCGTTGCACGGCCTGGCGGTTCAAGGGATCAGTAATGATAGGTAGTCGATCAGACGTCCCAAACGATGTCTTCCTATTCTCGGATGAGAAGCCGGGCTCAAGTGAAGCTTCTCGTGCCGGAAACTGCATGGACCTGCCAATGGTCAGGTAAGCATTCCTACATAGGCCTAGCAGAGGCCTGAACTCGTCAAATTTTAGGATGTCTCATGCCGAACCCTGAGTCTGGCAAGCGATCACGCGTGCCTTGGAATACGAGAACTCGCGAGTGGCGCTACGTCACTGTGCCGGTCTACATGGCGTATTGCGCCGTCGCGGCCGCATTGCGACCTTGGAATGGAATAGAACGGAAATTCATAGCGACGCTGATCTTCAAAGGCGATTATTACCAACCCATCCACTCGAAGGCAGCTCAAGTGTTTGCGACGGAGATTTGGAAGTCCTCCGAGTGGAAGACCTACATCTTCGAGTGGTCCAGTTCGCCATTTCGTGACCAGTCGCTTGCTGAGAAGAATGGGCGTGGCATATTTTTATCGCCGCCGGGCTACCGGCTTACTGACGATGAGCGGCTGTTTTCGGATGCCGTGATCGAAATCGGGCCTCGGTCTCCGGCGCATGCAAGGGCTGCACTTCGGCGGGCCGGAATTCCGGTCAACGACGAACTCGTCGAGCTGTTAATCTCGGCACCGTGGGCAAGGCTGCATTCCGCCTTTCAGGATCGGCGTGGTCCGGTCCAAGGTTTGGAACGCCTTCGACGCGAGACAACCAGGCTCAAAGAGGTCGAGTCTGCCAGAGTCCGACACAATGATGCTCCGACACTTGAGGACATGCACGGCCTTGGACCTGCTGTGGAGTGGGGACGTAATCTCGCGAAAGACCTCGCAGATTACAAATCCGGGCTTATCGGCTGGAACGAAGTCGATGCCGGCGTCTTGCTTTCCGGGCCTCCAGGCATTGGGAAAACGCTGTTCGCGAGAGCACTCGCCAACTCCTGCAAAGTACCGATCATCTACGGCTCGGTTTCTAAATGGCAAGAAGCCGGCGCGCTTGATGCGCACCTTAAAGCCATGCGCGCTTCCTTCAAGGCGGCGCGCGATAATGCACCATCGGTCCTATTCATCGATGAATTCGACACCTTGGGAAAACGGACTACCTCTGACCGGAACGCGGGCTACCACAACGGCGTGATTGCTGGTGCGCTTGAGCAGCTCGATGGCTTTGAACGTCGAGAGGGCGTAGTCGTTGTTGCTGCATGCAACCACCCTCGGCTCGTCGATGCCGCTCTTCTGCGGGCAGGAAGGCTCGACAGGCATTTGGAGCTAACGCTTCCGGATGGCCCTTCTCGCCGCGGCATTCTGAAATTTCACACTGGAATCGAGCTGTCGTCCGCAGACGCGGAGATGTTCGAATTCGCTACCGAAGGGTTTTCGGGTGCGGAGCTCGAGCGTCTTGTCAGGGATGCGAAACGAGCGGCCCGCCGTCAAGGTAAGTGCTTTAGCGCGCTCCACATTTTCGACCAGCTCCCCGTTACCGAGAAGCTTCCAGAAGATTATGTCAGGGTGATAGCGGTCCATGAGGCCGGCCATGCCTTAATCGGCTATGAGATTGGACATGAAGTCTCAGGCATCACGATCTCGAAATGGAGGATCAGCGGCGAGCGGCGGGTGCTTGGCACCGTCGAGACCACGCTCCCGGAGGTACGGGTCAGAACCAAGACCACCTATCTCGACACGATAGCCATCTTCCTGGGTGGTATCGCCGCCGAGATGGAAGTCTTCGGAAACTTCGCGGACGGAGCCTCGGGCTCAAGTGAGGCAGACCTGAACAGGGCGACCGATCTTGCAACGATGGTCGAGGGTACGACCGGTATGGGCCACACGCTCGCGGTGGAGATTCCCGGTCCGGACGAGTTCGCGAGGATGCGGCTATACACTCCGGAACTCCGAGAACAGGTCCACGTGTTGCTGGAGAGCGAGCTTGCAAGGACGAGGTCTATCATTCGAAGGCAGCGTCCTGCGCTGGACGCGCTAGTGGATAGACTGATGGATAGTCCTACCATGACCGGAGAGGAAGTCGTCCAAGTGTTGCAAGGCGACAGGCGCTCGGTCGTCAGCCTTGCTAAGACACAGCTCAGGACGGGAACGTGATGGCAAAACGAACAACCTCAGCCGGCCGGCGGCCGGCGTCGAATAAGCCGTATGCGGGTTCGCTCGGCGAGATGCTCGATGATGCCGGCTTTAAAACCATTGGGTAGGCGGATAAAGGTTTCTGATCGTGGCGGCGGGACTCAACTCCCATCGCCTCCCAAGTGGTTCGATCCCGTGGTCGAATTCCTGTGGGCAGCCCTACCGGACTTGGCTGCCAATCAGTGGAACCATTGCTATATCGACGCTCTTCAATCTGCTTGTCAGGCATTAGTCGCACTCGGCCAAGCAGTTCTTGATGGCAGCGGTGGCATAAAAGTTAATCCAGAGCCTGCACTGCCTAGCATCCTCCCCCGATTGGACGATGTCGCGACAGTGATCGTCTGCTTGGCAGCGCAAGTAAGCTTGCTCGAGTATCGACATTTCACAGGAGCGCGCGACCGACCTAATCCAACGGGACTTCGACGTCCGAATATTCGGGCGGATCATGGCAGCGGCCCTGCATACTTGGCTCGGGAGGCGTTCCGAGTGTTCGAAAGCCTCGACCTTGTTCTTGGCGCTCGATGGACGGAGCGCGCCGAAACAATATTCTGGCGTGACAACCCGTCAGAGTGGGGCGTTGATTACACGAAAGACCGCCGGTTCATACGGGCTCGGGACGCGGCCGTAGCAACCGTCCCCGACGACATTGCGGAGAAGATCGAGAAGACTGCGGTGATAACCGAAGAGAGTATCGTGGAGTGGCTCCAGATCGCGCCGAAAACCAAGACCCGAGAAGACGCGCTCAAGTCTCTCAGGTTTTGGAGCAGTCACAGTCTTGATCGGGTTTTCCATCGTCGATGGCGTCTGGACTGCGGATGGCTTTCCGTCGAGGAGTCGGTGAGGACGCTCCTGATCGAATATGATGCGCTGTCGATCAACATGCGTCGACAGTTTGCGGCCCGATATCTGCCGCACGCTCCGTTTCTGAATCAATGATTTTGCTGAAGAGTGGACAGATCGCGCGCTGTCGGCACAGCCACCGCAATCTTTGGAGATATAGATGACCTCAATACCCATAAGCGCGACCTATTCGTTACCCGCTGCACAGTCCGTGCTAAGTCGATGAAAATCTGGGTTTTCTCAGACATCCATCTCGAGTTCGACAGACCGTTCACCGCGACTCCACCAGACGACATCGACGTCGTTGTCTGCGCGGGCGACGTCCTCGACAGAGGCGTTGTGCCCAGCATTGAGTGGCTTGCGAAATGCATTAGTCCGAAAGTGCCGGTCGTCTTCGTCGCGGGAAACCACGAGTTCTACCGCAGTTTCCTAACGGACAGCATTACCGCGGCGAATGCGTTGCGCGATCGCTATCCGAACGTCCACTTCCTCGACGACCGTGATGTAGTCATTGACGACGCACTTTTCGCCGGAGCAACCCTTTGGACTGACTTCCGGCTATTTGATCACAATCCCGAAATTTCCATGTGGTGGGCCGAAAAGGACATAAACGACTACAAGCGCGTCAATCTGTCCAAACAGCCGTTCAAAAAATTCAAACCCATTCATGCATACCGGAGGCACGATGCCTCCATGAAATTCCTGACGGAGAGCCTTCATCGGACCGATGTCAGGAAAAAGGTTGTCGTCACCCATCACGCGCCCTCATCGAGGTCGATTTCTCGATGGTTCCGAGATGACCCACTCGCGCCGTGCTACGCTTCGGACTGCGATGACTTCGTCAGGGAAGCAGAGCCCGACCTGTGGGTCCATGGTCATGTGCACCAAAGACTGGACTACATGCTCGGGGTTACTCGGATCGTTTGCAACCCACGTGGTTATCCGGGGGAGGCCACAGGCTTCGATCCGAGTTTAGTAATTGAAATCTGACGCTCGCGCGGGTTGCTTGGCGGGCAGTCGATTCGCCGTCGCAGGCAGTGACGCGACGGCCGTCAGTGAGCCCACTGATCGCTTTCAGTAATTCTGTTCGCCGGCGCGGCGTTTCAGATTATCGAGCCTTTCAGTCGTAGGGGCCTTTCGCGCGGCCATCCTGCCGCGATCAACGAATCTTGGACGTCCTGACCATTTCCGGGTCGAGAGCTGAAGTAGGTTCGTCAAAAAATGATCTCAACTGATGCCGCGAAAACCAGAGGTCAGCGTGGGCGGGCACTCATTGTCGTGATACCGACTCGATCGGCGTCCCGGCCCGCCGCCGCGTCGGCGCTTTCGCGAGTGACTTCATTAGAGGCAGGGCTTCGCTTCCGTTGCCAGCATAGGCGTGGAGGCATGTACGGTTGCGCGAAATTAGTCTTTGCACTTACAAGTACTCAGAGCCATCGACGACGCGATGGGATAGTAATCAGCCTTCGGAATCGGCTGAGCGGTTGTTTTGGGTTCTGGACGAATCGGGGGTGGGAATTTGGATACGGGGAAAATGCCAACTCAGGTGACCAACGACCTATTGCCTGGTACGTTCGTACGTGTTCGCTCTAAAAGTTGGGTCGTTGAGCAAAGCGGTAGAATTGGCACGATACCGTTCTTGGATTTGATCTCCGTGGAGGACGACGCACAAGGTGAAATGCTTAGGATCACCCTTGAGTCGGAGGTCGACCGACAGGTGATCGATCCCAACGACTGGACTGCCCTGTTTCGGACAACTTTCGAAGGTCCCGAACGTCTTGGTGCGTTTTTGCGGGCAACGGAATGGCGAACCGCATCTGCGGCAGATCGCAAACTATTTCAGGCTCCGTTTCGCGCCGGTATTCGCCTGGACGCCTACCAGCTTCTGCCCTTAGCAAAAGCACTGGACCTGCCTCGGGTCAATCTCTTGATCGCCGATGACGTCGGGTTGGGAAAAACTGTAGAGGCTGGTCTTATTGTCCGCGAGTTGCTTCTCAGGCGACGGGCCGAAATCGTGGTGGTGGCGGCCCCGGCGTCTATGCTTCTACAGTGGCAGGACGAACTTTCACAGAAGTTCGGCCTGGATTTCACGATCGTTGACCGCGAGTATTTGCTGGAGACACGTCGCACCCGAGGCTTCTCCGCCAATCCGTGGAGCGTCGGTTCACGGTTCCTGGTTTCTCACAGCGTATTGTCAGAAGAGACCTACATGTCCGGGCTTCGTGATCTGCTAGGCGAGTTCCGTGCAAGGTCTCTGTTAATTCTCGATGAAGCCCACCACGCGGCACCTTCATCCGGAACCGTTTGGGCAACCGAAAGCCAGATCACCCGCGCCGTACGGCAGATCGCGGGTCGCTTCGAACATCGCCTGTTCCTGTCGGCCACGCCGCACAACGGCCATTCGAACTCATTCGCGACGCTTCTGGAAATCTTGGACCCCCAACGCTTCACGAGAGGCATCAATGTCGATGCGAAGGAACTCGAACCGGTCATGGTTCGGCGGCTGAAGGAAGACCTTCGCCTATTGGGGCAGCCGTTCCCCGAGCGCATCGTCAAGCCGATCAAAATCGAGAATTTGCCTGCCACCGCGCCCGAACTAGCGCTAGCAGCGATGCTGGACGAGTACCGGTCGTCAACCAATGGCGGCTCGCGGGCTCGTTTCCTGTTTGCCAACCTCCAGCAACGCCTATTCTCCTCGATTGCTGCATTCGATAGAACATTGAGAACACATCGCAAGACGCTTAATCGAAAGCGCGAGGAAGCCGTTGTCTCTGGAGACGAGGTCATCGATCTGGCTGAAGACAACGATCTCATCGATATGGCGACGGTCGAAGCGCGCTCAGAACTCGGGGATATCGACGCCGCGATTGCCCACGTCGACAAAATGCTCGCGATTTCCAGTTCCGCGAAGGACGGTCCTGACGGCCGCATAGAGGCGATCCTAGATTGGGCAGAGACCGAGATGCTGGACAGTGCGCATCAATGGCGCGATCGCCGTCTGATCCTCTTTACTGAATGGGACGATACACGCCGCTGGCTCGTGGATCGATTAAAGGAAGGCCTTCTCAAGCGTAGCCGCAACAAGGTCGAAATCGACGGCCGCATCCTCGTTTTTACTGGCCAGACCAGCCTTGAGGAGCGGGATCGCATCAAGATTGCCTTCAACGCGCCGTTCGATCAGGAGCCGGTACGTATTCTGGTTTGTACGGATGCGGCACGCGAGGGCCTGAATCTCCAGGCGCGGTGTCATGACCTGATCCACGTCGATCTCCCCTGGAATCCGTCGCGCCTCGAACAGCGAAACGGGCGAATTGATCGGAAGCTGCAGCCCTCGAAGACCGTCAATTGCAGCTATTTCTTCTACACGCAGCGTGAGGAGGACCGTGTTCTCGATGCTTTGGTTCGCAAGACTGAGGTCATCCGAAAGGAACTCGGGGCCTCGGGCGAAGTACTGCGGCAGACGATTGAGAAGCGCCTGTCACGAGATGGCATCCGCCGCGGAGAGGCGCAACGCATCTCCGCCGAGATCGAAGCCGAGAACTCTTCCAAGGTCTCGACCGCGGAAAAGGAACTCGGCGACGAACAGGAAAAACGTCTGGGGCGGCTGAAGGAAGAGCAGGACCGACTTCAGCGCCTGCTCGAGCAAGCTCGTAAGCGGGTCGGTGTAGATGGAGCCGAAATCCGGCAGGTGGTCGAGATCGCATTGAAGGATGACCACGCTTCGCTGTCGCCAGGTCATTTCAGCGTGCCCGAGGCTCTGGCGCTTGATCCACAGCATCCGGCATTCGCCAAGGATCGCGGTTGGGCAACGCTTTTTGACGAGCTCCGGCCCGGCCGCCCGGGACGCCCCTATGAACGGGAGCGGTGGAGGCAGAAGACACCGGTTCGCGGCCTCGTCTTTGAACCTCCCTTTGTTAAAGAGGGACAGCCTGAGCCGCAGGACGTGGTCCAGCTCCATCTGGAGCACCGACTGGTCAAGCGACTGATCTCCCGGTTTTCGTCGCAGGGCTTCCGTTCCAATATCGGCAGGGTCACCGCCATTATCGGTCCTGGAGCACAGCCGCGTGTCGTCTTGATTGGTCGGCTGTCGCTGTTTGGCCCGGGTGCACGCCGTCTGCATGAGGAAATCATCCCGATCACTGCCGCCTGGCGCGATGTTCGCCGAGATGAGGCCCCTCTGTCGCCCTTCGCGGAAGCGGGCGAAATGACGACCATCGCTCAGTTGGATGATGCATTGCGCGCAGGGCGCACGCCGATCCAGAGCGTCGTTGATCGCCTGGAGAAAACGGTGGAACTCGATATCCGTGATCTTCGCCCGTACCTCGAGACCCGTGCCGAGTTGTCTGAAAAGACAGCCCTGACAGAGCTTGCCGATAACGGCCGCCGCGAGGCGGAGGCGATGGCCGATCTGCTTTCTCGTCAGATTCAAAAGGTGCGCGAGGCAATGCGGGAGAAAAAGCCCATCGACCAATTCGCTTTCGACTTTTCGACGGAGGAGCAGCGCCAACAGTCGGAAAAGGAGATGCGGCAGATGGAGGCCGATCGCCGCACGTGGGATCAGAAACTGCTTCGCCTGCAGAATGACCTCGATAACGAACCACAGAAGGTCATGGACGGATATGCGGTGAAGGCGCGGCAGTTGGAGCCGCTCGGCATTGTTTATCTCTGGCCCGCGACGAATTGAGCAGTCCCATGAATTTTTACGCACGCGCAGATGAAACCACGGAATGGCTGAACTACGTTCAGCCCGAAGGTCTGGTTGTTGGACCCAACGTCCTCAGGGACAAAGGCCTCACCCCTATCCGGCAGACGCCTCTGGACACCGAGGCTGTCGCCGAGGCGCTGGAGCTGTCTCCCGAAGCGCGGCGAGAGGACGACAAGTTCTTTATGCTGCGCGACCCGTGGGGTTTCCTTGAGACGGTACTCGGTTGGCCCGCCAAGCTGGTCGCCGGCAGTCCAGCAGGCCCTTCCGTCTCGGCCGATCTGACACGGGTGGTTCCCGAACATGAAACCTTGCTGACACCGGACATGGTCGTTCTATGGAGCGACGTGACGGAAGAGGGCGTGCCTGCGCAGATGCTGGTCTCAGTCCATTCGAACCTAGATGCCGATGGTCGGGGCCAGTTTGGAGATAGCGAATGGGAGGCAAGCCCGCATCAGCGGCTGGAACGGCTGCTGCGAGAAACCGGGGTTGGCGTTGGTCTACTCGTCGCGCGTAACACCTTGCGTCTTGTCTATGCACCCCGCGGTGAAACGGCGGGCTGGATCACGTGGCCGCTCGCAGCGCTGGGTCGCGTCGAAGGCCGCCCGATGTTGGCCGGCCTCAAGCTTTGCCTCGGCCGTAACGCACTCTTTACCGGTGCGCCCGACAAGCGGCTTCGCCCGGTTCTCAAACAATCGCGCGAGGCACAGAACGAAGTCTCGGAAAAGCTGTCGGGCCAAGTCCTGGGCGCGCTGCACGAACTGCTGCGCGGTATCCAGCAGGCCGATCCAGATCGCATCGAAGGGTTGGCCGAATCGGAGTCGCGCCATCTCTATGAGGGGCTTCTCACCTGCCTGATGCGGCTCGTCTTCCTGCTTTACGCGGAAGATCGCGACCTCTTGCCCTCCTCGTCTGATGCGCAGCTAAAGACGATGTGGGAGGGTGCCTATTCCATCAAGACGCTCTACGCGAAACTCCTCACCGACGAGGCACTCAATCCAGATACAATGGACGAGCGCCGTGGCGGCTGGGGGCAACTCCTAGCAGTGTTCCGCATCATCCATGAAGGTCATGGCGATTGGGTTGCCCGGCGTGGCGGCAAGTTGTTCGATCCGGACGTTTTCCCCTTCCTGGAGGGACGGGACAACGGCAGCACGAAGGATGACGCCAAGGTCCTGCCCATCTCGGATGGTTGCATTCTGCGTATCCTGCATGGGCTGATGACGGTGGAAGCCCGCAGCTTGGCAGGCGAAAAAGTCCGCGAACGCCTGTCCTACCGCTCCTTGGATGTCGAAAGCATCGGCTCGGTTTACGAGACGGTCATGGGCTTCACGGCTTATCGTGCCAAAGAGCAAATGATCGCGCTTCGCGACGAAAAGAAGCTACCGACCTTCATCGGCCTCGATACCCTTCTCACCCAGAAGCCGAATGACCGGCAGAAATGGCTAAAGGACCACGCCATCAAACTGTCGACCAAGCAGGCGAAGGGGGTGAAGGACGCAACCGACGTTCCGGCGCTGCTCGAAGCTTTCGGTGGCTTGGTCGATCTGCGCGCCACGCCGGATGGGTCCGCCATTAGACCGGGTACGCCCTATCTACAACCGACCGAAGAACGCCGACGGTCGGGTTCGCACTACACTCCTCGGTCTCTCACCGAGCCAATCGTCCGCCATGCGCTGGAGCCGGCCTTTGAGCGTATCGGTCCCCGAGCCTCTCCCGAGGCCGTGCTGGCGCTCAAGGTCTGTGATCCAGCCTGCGGTTCCGGTGCGTTCCTCGTGGAAGCCTGTCGCCAGCTCGGCGCGCGGCTGGAGCAGTCCTGGAACATGTATGGCGCGGAAAAACCGACCATCCCTCCTGATGAAGACGAGGCGCTGCATGCGCGGCGTCTAGTGGCCCAGAAATGCCTCTATGGAGTCGACCGCAACCCGATGGCGGTGGACCTAGCGCGTCTTTCCCTTTGGCTGGCGACGCTGGCGCGGGATCATGAATTCACTTTCCTCGACCACGCTATCAAGAGTGGGGACAGTCTGGTCGGCTTGACGCGGCGTGAAATTGAGGCTGCCCATTGGGATACCTCGAGGCTTGGCCTGCCGCTGTTCCGCAGCATGATCAAGGAAGCGGTGGAACGGGCACAGGAAGGCCGTGAGGCGATTCGCAATGCGCCGGATGATGTGACCCGTGCGGTGCAGGAATCCCGGTTCCGCCGCGTCGAGACTGAGGTGGAACCGGCTCGTATCGTAGGGGATGCTGTTATCGCCGCGTACTTTTCAGCGGATAACGCTAAGGCACGCGAGATGGAGCGGGCCAAAGTAGAGAGTTGGATAGGTGGCCACCTTCAGCCTCGTTGGGACTTGCTGGAGGAGAAGGTAGATTTTTTCCGCGCAGAGCGGGGTTGGCGACCTTTCCATTGGGAGATCGAGTATCCGGAGGTCTTTGGTCGCGAAAACCCGGGGTTTGATTCGATCATAGGAAACCCCCCGTTTCTTGGTGGGTCGCGAATTTCTTCTGTTAACGGGGCTCCTTATTTGGCATGGCTAATTTCTCTCCATGAGGGCGCGCATGGAAATGGTGACCTCGTCGCCCATTTTTTTAGGCGCGCGTACCGTTTAGTGCGACATTCAGGCTCCGTAGGATTTATCTCAACAAATACAATTGGTCAGGGGGACACTAGGTCAACCGGCCTCGCACCGATCATAAAAGATGGCGGCCAAATTTATAACGCTGTGCAGCGGCTCGCATGGCCAGGGACAGCGGCGGTAGTCGTCTCGGTTGTTCACATCGGAAAAGCGACTTCGAGACAAGTCCTGCTTAATGATCGTGTTGTGACAAGACTCTCTGCATATCTCGTAGAGGGCGAGTTGGACGACTCTGCATATCGGCTTTCAGCTAACAAAACGAAAGCTTTTCGAGGTTGTGATATATACGGTCTAGGTTTTACGTTCGACGATGTTGCTGCCTCAAAAGGAAAATCATCGAATTTGGACGATATGCGTAGGGTTGTCGCCGAAGATAGTCGTAACGGGGAAAGAATCTTCCCGTATTTAGGTGGCGAGGAAGTTAACAACCACCCTCTCCATCTTCATCGCCGATGGGTCATTGATTTTGAAGATTTTTCAGAAGATGCATGTCGAGACAATTGGCCGAAGCTATTAGATATAGTTGAAAAATATGTACGGCCTGAAAGATTAAAACAAAATAGAGAGGCTAGAAGGCGGGCTTGGTGGCAATTTGGAGACCGGCAACCTGGGCTTTACTCCGCAATATCTCGCCTATCCAGTGTCATTGTTGTCTCGAGGGTTACTCCACAACTAGGTTTTGCATTAGTATCCAGTAAGGCAGTATTTGCAGACAGCTTGGTGGTGTTCGTTTTCGACTCGTATTCGCCATTCACCGTTCTTCAATCTCGCATTCATGAAATCTGGGCACGCTTTTTCTCATCTTCGATGAAAGACGATCTACGCTATGCGCCATCCGATTGCTTTGAATCGTTTCCGTTTCCCGATGGCTATGAGAATGATTCAGCCTTATTGCTCATCGGTCAAGCTTACCAAAACCACCGTTCCGCACTGATGGTCGCCTCAGACGAAGGTATGACCAAGACCTACAATCGCTTCCACGACTCTAACGAACGAAGTGAACCCATTCAGCATCTCCGTGAACTCCATCAAGAAATGGATCGTGCAGTGCTGCGCGCGTACGGCTGGCATGATCTTGCCGATGAACTCTGCCCTGACTTCCTTAGCGAGGAAAACGAGAACGATCACACCTATCAAGGCCGCTACTTCTGGAATGCCGAAGGGCGTGATCGCGTGCTGGCCCGTCTTCTGGCGCTCAATGCCGAACGGCATGCGGCAGAGGTTCGGATGGGGGTAGCGCCCAAATCCTCAGTCAAAGCCTATGAAGAGGACGAAAGCCAATGATCTGCGATTTCGGTAGGTAATCACCGTCGCTTAGCAACCGACGATTGCTTTACGGCATCCGGCTGGTAGGTTCGGCTTCAAAAGAAGGTTCGGGTGGGATCAATGTGTAATGAGACGGACGGCGCAACCCTTTTGTTCGACCGCTTGGCGATATTGCCAAAGCCGACATCTCCCGTTGAGGTTCGCGAGCGCTTGATGGACCTTTTGCGCCGTGATCTGGTCGGCGCGCATCCGGACCTCGATCCTGATCTCGATCGGGAGATTATTTCCGGCACCAGCCCCTCCACCTGGTATCTCACCGGCTTCCTCGCCCCGCGTCGCAAGGAAAGCCGCGAACGCCGCGCCGAAAGGATTCTCGGAAATGGTGCTGCTGACGAAGAAAAGGCGGAAGCCCAACTCGATGCGTTGCGTTCGGCCGAGGGCATGGAGCTGGGCGTACCCGGCCCAGGCAACGCCGCCGATGACGGCGCGAGCGAACGGCCGCCGATGCGCTCCTTCGTTCCCTCTTCGCTGGGATTGACGGTGCTGCTGTCGCCTACGGTCAAATCGCTTCAAGCGCGCGTCACTTGGGGCGATTACGTCACCGAACCGCCTCTCAACAAAGCCGTGTTTCTCCTCGACGAAAGAGAGAAGGCTGTCCAAGCCGGTGAGCAGCCGAAGGAGCCACCCAAGAGTTCGCTGGATTGGCGCAGGATTCCGCGTGAGGAACGTGTGACCATCGATCTGGCCGCTTTGCAGGAGGGTATTCCCCAGCGCATTGTGGTGCCCGAGAGTTCGGCTCCACAGGTGCCTGGCGGCGGTCTTGAGCTGGTGATCACCGTTCGACAGGCCCAGACGGCGGGCATCGATGGCGTCAGGGATGGTGTTCTGGCCGTCTCCGTATTTCTGGTGAACGCCCGCCCAGAAACCTATCGCCGCTTCGGCGACATCGCCTTTTGTTTCCAGGCCCGGCTCGAACTGCAAACCACTGATGGCTTCGTACCCCGCGATGACCGCGCATCTTACGATGCCAACGATCCCGACGAACGTCTGGCTGACCTCCATTACCGCGATGTCTGCTCCTTTGCCGTCGGCCACAACACCTCTGCCGACTGGTGCGCGCCCGATGAGAACGGCCGGATCGCCACCGTCTTCACCAATCCCATTCCCTGCCAGGCGGTGGAAAAGCTCGGTGCCGACATCGATGTGCCAGGCGTCGAACGGCGGATGGAAGAACTGGAACAGGCTGCGGCGAATGCTGTAAGCCTCAAGTCGGCGCTCTCCACCCTGCCGGTTGAATACGCTAAATGGGCCATAGAGCAGGATGGGCTGATCAGCGAGGTTTCCGGAACCCGTCGTCAGGCCGTGGCACGAGACTGTCTAGTAAAAATTCGCGAGGCCTGTCGCCGCATCGAAGGTGGCATCGATCGGCTGGTGTATGACTCCGCAAGCCGTGAAGCCTTTCGCATCATGAACAAGGTCATGGCACGCTCAAACCGCCAGCGCGCTGCGGCAGACAACAAGAAGCCGCTGGCCGAGCAGCGGACGCCGACCTGGCGCTTGTTCCAGCTCGCCTTCATTCTCTTGAACCTGGATGGGTTGGCTGATCCCGGCCATGAGGATCGACCGATCGTCGATCTACTTTTCTTCCCGACCGGTGGCGGCAAGACGGAAGCCTATTTGGGCCTCGCGGCCTTCGCCATTGCCCGCCGCCGTTTGGCCAATCCGGGCCTGGAGGGCGCAGGGCTATCTGTCGTCATGCGCTACACGCTCCGGCTTTTGACGCTCGACCAGCTGCAACGTGCCGCTGGCCTTGTCTGCGCACTCGAGCTGGAGCGAAAAGGCAATCTGGAACTCGGCAGCTGGCCCATCGAGATTGGTCTGTGGGTGGGAGGAGGTGCGACCCCGAACACGCTCGGCGACGCCAAGAACAAAAACCCGAGTACGGCAGTTTCCTGGTTGGCGGATCATCGCAGCCGAAACGGGCCGGCACCGGCCCCGATGAAGAACTGCCCCTGGTGTGGCGAACGCTTCAACAAGAACAGTTTCCAGATTCATCCAAACCTGACCAAGCCGGAACGCCTGGACATTCGTTGCGACAATCTGGATTGCGAATTTTCAGGCGCTGACCGTCTACCGATCGTGGTGGTCGATGATGAGATTTACCGTCGTCTGCCAGCCTTCATGATCGCGACTGTCGACAAGTTTGCCAGCGTCCCCTGGGAAGGTCGCGCGGGCGCATTCTTCGGCCATGTAACCCGCTCGGATTATTCCGGGTTCTACGGTGCCGGTGAAACAGAGGGCACTCGCATGTCGCGGGAACTGCGCCCCATCGACCTGATCATCCAGGACGAACTGCATCTGATCTCCGGACCACTCGGCACCATCGCCGGCCTTTACGAAACGGCATTCGATCTGCTCGCCTCGCGCCAGATCAACGGCGAGCGTCGCGGCCCGAAGATCGTTGCGTCCACGGCAACCGTTCGACGGGCGGAAACCCAGATCAAGAACCTCTTCGGCCGCTCGAAGACGGCGATCTTCCCGCCGCCCGGCATCAGCCGCCACGGCTCCTTCTTTGCGAAGGTCGACCGGGAATCGCCATCGCGCGTCTATGCCGGAATTGCATCGCCAGGCCGTGGCCCGAAACTTGTTTACCTGCGCGCGCTGCAGACCATCCTCTCCGGTGCCGCAGCCCTTTCAACAGGGAAAGACAACGACCCCGCTGATCCCTATCTCACGGCTCTCTGCTACTTCAATGCCCTGCGAGAACTTGGGGGAGCACGCCGTATCGTCGAGGATGAGGTACGAGCACATCTGACCAGCTACGGTAGCAGCCGTGTCCGCAAACAACCGAGTGGACAGCCGTTCGCCGATCGAGCATTGCGTGAAGTGCAGGAGCTGACTTCGCGTTACAGCACCGACCAAGTATCGGAGGCACGGACGCGGCTAGGCTATCCGGTGCTAGACAAGAACGCCGTCGACGTAGCCTTGGCAACCAACATGATTTCTGTCGGCCTGGATATCGGCCGTCTTGGTCTGATGGTTGTGCAAGGTCAGCCGAAAACGGCTGCCGAATATATTCAGGCGACATCCCGCGTCGGCCGTGAAGCCTCCAAGCCCGGGTTCGTCATCACACTTCTCAACATCCACAAGCCTCGAGACCGAACGCATTACGAACAGTTCCGCGCATTCCACATGAGCTTCTACCGTGCCGTCGAGGCCACAAGCGTCACGCCGTTCTCTCCTCGGGCATTGGACCGGGCGCTAGCAGCAACACTCGTTGCCGCCGCGCGCCATGTGGAGCCTGACCTCAGCCAGAACGACTCTGTCACGCGGATGGGCGACAATTCCGCTGCGTATACGGCTGTCCGTAAGATCGTCGAAGAAAAGATGGCGACCGCGAACGTCGAGCAGGAACTGGTCGACCGGTGCCTTGCCCGCCTCGATGAGTTGCGCGACGCGTGGATATCGATAGCTGACAGACAGACAGAAAACGGGGATCGTTTCGTCTACGCGAAAGCGGAGCCGGTGCAGCGCCTGTTGCAAGACACCTTGGGCCTACGCGGAAACAATTTCTTCGTCGCTGCCCGATCCATGCGCGATACCGAACCGGTCGCACTGCTGAAAATCAGAAGGCCTGACGGCCGCATTTTCGAGTAGCGAGAAGAACCATGGCAGACATCACACAAAGCTTCAGCCAATTGCTCCTGACTTACGGGCCAGGCGCTATGCTCGACCTCCCGGATCAGGCTGTGATCGTGTCGGGGTTGCAGGGGTGGCGCTACGGTCCCAACATGAAGACGGTGGCGGAAGATCGCTTGATTGCTCTTCTCCGTGATCAGCTGGGGGACAAGCTGAGCCCCACCTTCTCCGGCCTCCGCCAGCCACCGGAGCAGGACGAGGAGAGACGCGATGACCGCGCTCCTGGGGTAGAGGTATTGCTCTTTCCGAGCTGGTTTACCGTCGACGAAGATGAGGATGCTTCCGGTGGTGGCGGGGATCAAGCCTCTGCTGCCCTCGAGAAGCGCCGACGAATGGTGGAGTTCGACCACCTAACGGTGACCAAGGGGGGCAAGCTCTCCTACAAAGATGATCGTGGCAAACGCCGGGAAGTGAACCCGATCCGTTTCGTGGCCGCCTGCACGAAGGGGCACCTGCAGGACATCGGTTGGCGATACCTGGCTCATCGCAATGGGGATCAAACGTGTAGAAAGCCAATGTACTGGGTTGAGCGCGGTGTAAGCTCTGACCCGTCGGACATATCCGTCCGCTGCACATGCGGTGCCATGCTGACCATGGCCGACCTCTACAAGCCCAAGTTCTTGGGCACCTGTCGATCAGAGAGCCCTTGGCTCCAGCCGCAAAGGCTTCATGACGAGGAATGTGGCATTGACCTACGTTTGCTGCCGCGATCCGCAACCAACACATATTTTGCTCAGACCGTTACAGTGATCTCGCTGACGAACTCGGATGACCGGGTCCGCCAAACGGTTCAGGAACATCGAGCAACCATCGACTCAATTCGGCCGCTACCAAATTTCATCGATATCCTGCGTAGTTTGCCTCATACCAAGGACGCGTTCGCGGAGTTTTCAGATGAAGAGATTTTGCGCGCACTGGATGAAGAGACCGGGGATGCGACGACGTCCGCTAATCCCAGAGTCGCAGAGTTTGACATCTTGGCCTCCGGCACTCGTTTCATTGGACATGACGGCCCGTCGTCTCATCTTTTCGCAGAAACATTGCCGTTGAACGAACTGCGTCTGGATCAGCCGTGGCGAGATTTCTTGTCGGGGGTCGTCAAGGTTCATCGGCTACGCGAAGTAACTTGCCTGTATGGTTTCACGCGCCTGGAGCCACCGCCCACGGCCGCCGAAAGCGAGTTGGATGAAATACAGCTCGCAGTTGACGGTGCCGATCTTGCGAGGAATGTCGAGTGGCTCCCGGCTATCGAGCAATTCGGCGAAGGTATCTTTCTCCACGTTAATCCGGAACATATGAATCGTTGGCGAAGCCAGCTCGCGGTGGACGATCGGACGCGTGTGTTGAGAGAGGGGGAATCTCGTGAGGCCGAGAGGTTCGTTCGACCTCCTTCGCATTTAGGAATAGCCTACTGGGCGCTACATTCGCTTTCCCACGCACTGATGTCCGAACTCTCGCTAGAATGCGGCTATCCGCTTTCCTCGCTAAAAGAGCGGGTTTATTCCAGCGGTGCCGGTCAGACAGATCGGTATGGGCTGCTGATATACACATCAACGGCTGGCGGACAGGGAACGCTCGGGGGGCTGAGCGGCATGGCTCACCGCGTCGGCGAATTGCTGAGCCGAGCAATGAAACGGCTTGACCTATGTTCAAACGATCCGATTTGTGCGGAGCATGCGCCCAACGGCGATCATGATGATCGACATCTTCATGGCGCGGCATGTCACGCCTGCCTTCTCATCCCTGAGACGTCGTGCGAGGCTCGGAATACGAGGCTCGACCGGGGTTTGCTTGTGCCGACGGTGGTTGCTTCCAATTATGCGTGTTTCGAAATCCTCCGGGGGTAATGTGGGCGTGTTTTATCCGCATATCGCCTAAAGTTTATAGACCGTTTCGAAGGTCACCATTTCAATATTCGCGATTGCTATCGATAGTACCTCCCGGATCAATCAGATGAAAAAATCAATCAAATTAGCAATCAATGCGTTTCCCTCTGTGCCCGCGAAGTTGCAGCGGCACGATGATGCGACCAAGTCTGTGACTGAGCTCAGCGTTGATCTCGCGGACCTATATCTCCATCATTTCTTTGACAAGTGGGAGAGGATTCCGCCAAATCCAGACCCGGTGCACTTCGATCATGTTCGCTACTTAATGCCGACACCAGATTTTCGGTTCCAACGGAATGGATTAGGAGCCTCGACAACGTCTCGCGGCAACACGTCAAACGAGCTTGGGCACGCATTTTGCCGCTGGTTTTTGGCAGAGAAGCTCGACATTACCTATATCGCCCACCTCGAACACGTACGTGACCATGGCACATTAGCATCCAGGGGCGGCGTTTCCGTTCAAACTGACAACACCACGAAAGGTGACGCTCCAGACTATTTCTGCGCCGACGGCGGCGGGGCCGTGTCCCTCGCCGAAGCAAAGGGGACGAGCCGCGCAGTCGGTTTCAAAAGCGCGGATTTCAAAAGGTGGCGAAACCAGTTTAAGAGAGTTAAGGTCCTTGACGTCGCTGGGAAGCCGTTGCGGGTCAAGGGTTACATAGTGGCAACACGTTGGGCCACAGAGCAAAATAGTCCCGCGGTTTACACGAAGTTGTCTGCTGAAGACCCTGAAACGGTCGGTGACCCAGAATTCCGCGATGAAGATGGCCGCGTAGCAGTAGCGGTCAAAGCCGTCCATTACGGATCGACGTTTTTGAAGCTTGGTCAACCCCTTATTGCCGCGGCCTTAATAAGCGGATTTTTGCTGCCGAGCGATCTCAAGTTCGAGTTTGCTGTGTGGGAATGCCTTCACCCTGCGCTGGCAAGCGTAAAGTTTGTGGGCGGCTATTTCCCCACCGACACAAGGGCAGCTCAACCGTATTTCGATTTCGGCAGGAAACCGGTGATATCTCCCCCAAACCTGCTGAGACTTGATGTAAGTGGGGGGACCTTTTTCGGAGTCGAAGAGCAAACCGCGCGATCCCTGATAAAAGCGGCGAAAACGGACTTCATAAACCTCACCGGCCTGCGTCCTCTTGATCAATGGCAGGGGGAGGTCAGTGGAATGAGCTTTCTTCGAGACGGGCACATAATAGGACCTGTAAACATCTTTAGGCCCGTCGCGATCATCTCGGTGTAGGACAATACTGGGTTTGCCGGTCCGGCTGCGGGCTCCTAAAGACTATCCGTAACAAAATCTCGTATGTCTTTCACTGAGGCGACATAGCCTTCAACCGTCCCTTTACGCAGTGACTGGGTTCCGTGATTTCCTTGGCCGCCGATCACTTCGTTTCGATCAGCCTTGTGGACGATGTTATGGCGACGCGCGATCATCTCGTGCAGTTTTCCGAAATTCCTGGCTTCAACTGCATCTTGAGCTATGCCGCACTGCTTGAGGGCAGTTTTCACCTCGCCAAGGTCATTGAAACTCTGATACCTGTCCAGGTAACTTTTGACGACATCTCTGATCACCTCATCGACCAATCGCCCTTTTGATGATGCAAGTTCACCGAGAGAGATTTTTTGAATTCCCCGCTTACTGCCATTTGGAAACATATAGTTGTTCAGAACCTCTGGCGGATAGGTGTCGATTTTCCAGACCATAAGCGACCTCAAGTAGTCTTCGAGCCCCGCGTGCAGGAGGACTAGCGCACCGCGCAGTATGTCAGTGTCTTGAACACGACGTCGGCCCGGTTTCTCCGGGCCGTATAGGGAGACAAGATTTTCTACGCGGGTTAGGTTCTCGTTGAGCAGATCGGTTATCGGGCCCAGCATAACTTACCGTTTTCCAGCTAAAAAGATGCGTTCTCACGAGGGCATTTTGTCAACCACGACGATACTATAAGAGAGGCCGACCAAAACCTGCAACTGCGACCGAACAAGACATTTACAATCCGGTCAGTCGTTTGTGCCGTCCGCGGTGGAATGGGAATGCCTGAGTAGGAAATAGCCTCCGTTGTTGCCGAAGATGTCCTTGGCACCCCCAAGCACCTTGCTTGCGATATAATGTTCGGGGTTATTGTTGCGGAGCTGCAAACCGCGTGCCTGCATTTCAATCCAGAGCTCATCACGTCGGATCGGTCTGTTGTTCCGGTCCTTCAGAATCGCTGTTGCCAAATCGATGATGAGTTGGCGCTGGGAGGTACCTGCTTGATCGCGTGCCGGCCGGGGTTGCTCGTTTATGGACCTCGGCGATTTTGCTAGAGACACGCCGCCACTACGAGGGGGTACGTTCCCTCTTGCGGCTGAGAGGATGTAGCGCTTGGATTCCTCCGCTCGCTGTATCTCGTGCTCGACCCGCTCCAGTTCAGTCTCGATGCGATCACGCTCATTCCGCAAGCGCTGAATGTCCAAGTCGATGTTGCGGAGTACGTCCTCAAGAGTGCCTTGCGCGTTGGACATTCCATCTCCTCGCCGCAGCCGATTCTGGCTACGAAAAATCAGTCATTCAAGATTCCGTTAACACGGCCACCGAGGCTTTGCCATCGCGGCGGAGACGTACTCACCTGATTTCTGTGGCACATAATGCCGTACCTCTTTGCATTCTGGGGCGCGTGCCGCCTGCGAGTCCGCGTCCATTCATCGTGCGTACACATCGATCGCTTGCTTGAACGTGTACGTTAAACTGCTAGTGTGCCCGCGCGGACGATTCGTCCATAAACGCAAAGCGGCACGTGCGCTAACACGTGCCGCCGATGTCATCCGAATCCCTTCCACCAAGAAAGGAGCGAATATGTAAATTTCTATCCCGGCGTTTTGCCTCCTGCAACAGTGAACCGGTCACGATCCGCGTCAGCGGCGTTGAAAACCTGTAACTTGGGTTTCGGATAGCGACTTCGAGTGTCTTGGGCCAGTTCCACGGGTCAATCGCGTACAACGACCGATTTCAGCAGGGCATTTTTCGCATCACTTCGCTACATGCGCGGTCGTCGATGCGCGGCCGTGCTCGCCATGACAATGCACGTTGTCGTCCGAGAGTGAGGCTTCAAGATGAATGGTTCACACGCACTTTCAAAGGCTTTCCAATCAACTGCGCGTACCCTTATAGGGGGACAGAATGTACGGGAAGTCTGTCAATGTGCACGTCGCGGTGCACTGGTGTTTGGCCGCGTCCCATACCGATCGGAGGTGTCTCTTGTGTCCCCCTTGCAACGGGGACCTCGACCCCAAAATTCGTCGGAAGAACGCACACAGAGCGTTGCGTCTTGAAGAAATGGAGAAAAACATGGCGCGCCTAAAGTATCCTTCCAATAGACTGTTGATTGCCACTGAGAACTGACCCGGCGTTTCCACCGAGAATTGACCCGCCTATTAGGTATGTTTCGGGTCTGCGGTCGTGGTCAAGTTTCTCGTTTTCTCCTTTGTCGTTTTGGGCTCGTGCGCTGAGCTGTTCTTGAAGCGG
>NZ_JBLZPH010000150.1:0-3537 GCF_049199205.1 Shinella sp. M31
CGCGGCGATATCGAGGACGTCTTCATCTTCGTGATGGACGATATGGAGCTCGACATCACGGAGATCGCCACTGAGCGCCCGGCCGCCCTCCCCGTCGTTGCTGCCCCCGCAGCCGCGATGCCGAAGGCGGTGGTGGTTTCGGAGCGCGAGGCACCCGCCGTTCAGGCGGCCAACGATTCCAAACAGGCGAAATCCGCCGAAAACGTCCGCGTACCCGCCGAGCGTCTCGACGAGATGATGGACCGCGTCGGCGAGCTGGTCATCGCGCAATCCCGCCTCACCCAGCTTGCAGGTGCCGCGGCCGATCTTGGTCTGCGCTCCGTCTCCGAGGAAATCGAACGCCTGTCCGGCGAGTTGCGCGACACGATGATGGTGCTGCGCATGATGCCGGTCGCGAGCCTGTTCAGCCGCTTCCGCCGCCTCGTGCACGACCTGTCGCGCGAGACCGGCAAGGAAATCGAACTCGTCACCGAGGGCGAAAGCACCGAGGTCGACAAGACAGTCATCGACCGGCTTGCCGATCCGCTCGTCCATCTCGTGCGCAACTCCATCGACCACGGCCTGGAGAAGCCCGACGAGCGCATCGCCGCCGGCAAGGATCCCAAGGGCAAGGTCATCCTCTCCGCGCACCAGACGGGCGGCGAGGTCATCATCACGATCAAGGACGACGGTCGCGGCATCAACCGTGATCGCGTGCGCGCCAAGGCCGAATCCTCCGGTCTCATCCAGCCGGGCCAGACGCTGTCCGATCCGGAACTGCTGCAACTCATCTTCCAGCCGGGTTTCTCGACGGCCCAGGCCGTCACCAATCTCTCCGGCCGCGGCGTCGGCATGGATGTGGTGAAGAAGACCGTCGAAGCCCTGCGCGGGGCAATCGACATCGTCAGCAAGCCGGGCGACGGCTCGGAAGTGTCGCTGCGCATTCCGCTGACGCTCGCCATCATCGACGGCCTGCTCGTGCGTGTCGGCGGCGGCTGCTACGTCATCCCGCTCTCGGCCGTCGAAGAATGCCTGGAACTGTCGCTCGAAGACGACCTGCGCTCGCGCGGCCGCTCCTTCATCTCGCTGCGCGACAGCCTCGTGCCGTTCCTGCGCCTGCGTGAACTCTTCCGCACCGGCACCCAGCCGGACCAGCACCAGAAGGTCGTCGTCATCTCGACCGGCTCCGAGCGCGTCGGCCTTGTCGTCGATCAGATCATCGGCGACCACCAGACAGTCATCAAATCCATGTCCAAGCTGCACCATGACGTCGCGACCTTCTCGGGCGCGACCATTCTGGGAGACGGCAGCGTCGCGCTGATTCTCGACGTCACCCATCTCGTCGCGGCCGGACAGCACCAGGAGGCGCAAATGCGGGCGGCAGGATGAGCGAAGCGGCACGGAAACGCGACTACGGCACGATCTGGGGCGAGGAGGAGGACCTGTCGGTCCTCACCTTCAACCTCAATGGCGAGACCTTCGCCATCGAGGCGATCGTCGTGCAGGAAATTCTCGATCTTCTGCCAGAAACCCACGTTCCCGGCAGCAAACCCTTCGTTTCCAGCGTCATCAATTTCCGCGGCAAGGTGATCCCGCTTGCCGACATCCGCCTTGCCTTCGGCATGGACGCGACGGAAACCACCATCGACAGCCGTATCATCGTGATCGAACTCGATCTCGACGACGAGCCGACCCTGGTCGGCATCCGCACCGACAAGGTCAACGAAGTCACGACCCTTGCCAAGGTTGCCAGCGAGCCGCCGCCGAGTGTGGGCATGCGCTGGCGCGCCGATTACATCAACTGCCTCGTCAAGCGAGGCGGCGAATTCATCATCGTCCCGAACCTGCACGCGATCTTTTCCTCCCGAAAGGAACGCTCCGGCAACACGTCAGCGCCGAACTAGGCCCTCAGGAGAGACCCATGCGCTTCACCATCAAACTCAAGCTGTTCCTGACCTTCGGCTTCATGATCGCCGTGCTTCTCGGCACCGCGGGCTATGGCATCATGAGCCTCGGCGGCCTCAACACGACGCTCGGCGACGTGCTGAACGGCCCGGCGGAACGCCTGAAGCTCGCCCAGACGCTGAACACCCTGCAACTCCAGCAGATCCGCCAGCAGAAGAACATGCTTCTCTCTGCCAATGCCACGGAGACCAACCGCTATATCGGCCTCAGCGACGAAGCCCGCAAGGAATTCGATGCAACCTTCGAGCAGGTCCTTGCCAAGGCAACCGAGCAGGGCAAGGTGATGTGGAGCAAGCTCTCCGCCTTCACCACCGATTTCCGCCGTGATGACGACCGCATCCGCAACCTGGCGCTTGCCGGCGACATGGCAGGCGCGACGCGCATCTCGACCACCGATGCGCGCGCCGTGACCAACGAGATCGACAATCTGCTCGGCGAAGTCGTCAAGCTCGAGGAAAGCCGTCTCGACGAAGCCGAGGTCAGCGCTCAGGCGCAGTATGAGAGCACGCGAACGCTGATGGTGACCGCCGCCGCCATCGCGGTCCTGATCGCCGCCATGGCCGCCGTCTGGATCGTGCTGTCGATCAACCGCGGCCTCAACCGCGCCGCGACCGCCGTGCAGAGCGTCGCGGATGGCGACCTGACCCGCTTTGCCGACATCACCACGAAGGACGAGATCGGCGACATGCTTGGTCACGTCAACACGATGATCGAGCGTCTGCGCGGCGTCGTTGCCGACGCGCTCTCCGCCTCCGACAATGTCTCCTCCGGCAGCCAGGAACTGTCGGCCAGCTCCGAGCAGCTCTCCCAGGGCGCGACCGAGCAGGCATCGTCTGCCGAAGAGGCTTCCGCCTCGATGGAAGAGATGGCCGCCAACATCAAGCAGAACGCCGACAACGCCGCCCAGACGGAAAAGATCGCCCGCCAGTCCGCCAAGGACGCGGAAGCCTCCGGCGAGGCCGTCGGTCGCGCCGTCGGCGCCATGCGCACCATCGCGGAGAAGATCTCCATCGTTCAGGAAATCGCCCGCCAGACCGACCTGCTCGCCCTGAACGCCGCCGTGGAAGCGGCCCGTGCCGGCGAGCACGGCAAGGGCTTCGCCGTCGTCGCCTCGGAAGTGCGCAAGCTTGCCGAGCGCAGCCAGGCGGCCGCTGCCGAGATCAGCGCGCTCTCCGGCCAGACGGTTTCCGTCGCCACCGAAGCCGGCGACATGCTGACCCGTCTGGTGCCCGACATCCGCAAGACCGCCGAACTGATCTCGGAAATCTCCGCCGCCTGCCGCGAGCAGGATATCGGCGCCTCGCAGATCAACGAGGCGATCCAGCAGCTCGACAAGGTGACCCAGCAGAACGCCGGTGCATCGGAAGAAATGTCGGGCACGTCGGAAGAACTCGCCGCCCAGGCCGAGGAACTTCAGGCTTCCATCGCCTTCTTCCGCGTCGACAATACCGGCCGCAAGGAAGCCGACCACGCCGGAAAGCTGCGTGCAACCGCCGCCAAGATGGCCGCACCTGCCGCCGTCACGCGCCCGGCGGCTCAACGCACCGCAGCGGCTCCCTCGAAAACGCCGCGCAGCAATGGCTTTGCCCTCGA
>NZ_JBLZPH010000151.1:0-258 GCF_049199205.1 Shinella sp. M31
ATCGATATCATCGCGGAGAAACTTGGACGTCATCGCTCGACGATCTTCCGCGAGGTTCGGCGCAACGTCTATATCGACAAGGAATGGCCCGATCTCAGCGGCTATCATTGCACGACGGCGCATGACATGGCGTGTGAGCGTCGTGCCAAGCTGAGGAAGCTTGCCCGCTTCTCGCATGTCCGCCAGTCCGTCATTGAACGGATCGTGCACGGCTGGTCGCCGCAACAGATCGCCGGTCGGATGCGGCTGGAGCGCCAT
>NZ_JBLZPH010000152.1:0-135695 GCF_049199205.1 Shinella sp. M31
GCGCCCCATTCCTTGGACGACGGCTTGTAGGAGACGAGCTTCACAAAACCCTTCTCGTCATCGGCCCATTCGCGCTGCACGGCCATCCAGAGCATCAGGTCGTCGCCTTCGCCGACGCTGGTGATGCCCTCGAAACCGAAGCGCTTTTCATGCGCGCGCAGTTCCGCGGGAATGGCGATTTCCTTGTCGATCTCGCCCTTCTCGTTCACATGAATGATGGCATGGCCGACGAGCTTGTCGGCATCACCTTCATTGGCAAGCCAGTAGCCGCCCTCGCCATCCGGCGTCACACCTTCGCTGTCGAGCTTCTGGGCGGCAGCACCGTTGCGGGTGATGCGCAGCGCGTCGACGATCTTCGCGGGCTTCGCGGTGGCGTCGATCGTGAAGATCGTCGGCTGCGAAGCATAGAAGCTGTCGTTGACGGCAACGAGCATGCCCGGCTTGCCCTTGACCGGTGCGAGGCCCGAGAGCGCGCCGAAGCCGATCAATTCGCCGTCCTTCTCGGTGGAGACGATCTGCGGATAGGCCGCTTCGCCTTCCGCACGCTCGTAGAGCATGACATGCGAACGGGCGCCGCCGTCTTCGACGAGGTCCGCCTCGTTGGCTGTCGCCAGCAGGTTGCGGCCGGGGATCGCGACAGCGCCTTCCGGGCTGATGCCCGACGGCAGAATCTGCAGCAGCTTGGGCTCGGCACCGGTGTCCTTGTAGACGCCGACGACCGAAGCACGCTCAGCCAGCACGAAGAAAAGGTCGTCGTCACCGAACTTGGCGACCTCGAGGCCTTCCGGCTCGATGCCCTTCTTGTTGCGCTTGTCAGGGTAGTGGCCGAGCTTGGCGATCTCGCGCTCGAAGGCCGCACCGTTCTCATAGAGAACCTTGCCGTCCTTGCTGAAGATCGTGAAGCCCCGCGCGCCGCCCTTCCAGTCGCCTTCATTGGCAACGACGATGCGGTTGTCGTCCAGCCACTTCACGGCGTCGGGCTCGCGCGCGACATCCTTGACCTCGCCGGTGAACTTCAGCGCACCGTCCTTCTTGGTATCGACGCCTTCCAGGCTGACCTTGCCAGCGGAGAAATGGCTCTTCACCGTGCCGGTCTTGCCGTCGAGGATGATAATGTAGTTGTTTTCCTGCAGCGTGAGCGCGACTTCGTCCTGACTGTTGAAGGAGACGAATTCCGGTTCCGGGTCTTCACCGGCAACATCGGCAAGGCCGGTCAGCGTGACATGCATGATCGAACCGCAATCGACGACGCCATCCTTCAGCGACAAGAGGACGAGATCACCGGCCGGCATCTGCGGCAGATCGCCGTCGTTGAGCTCTTCATCACGCTCGTTCTCGATGGCGATGGCCACGAGCGTCTTATCCTTGTTCAGTGCGATGGAGTCCGGCTGGCCGCCGAGATCGCAGGTCGCGTCGATCTTCTTCGAGGCGAGATCGACCTGGGCCAGCACGCCCGACGGCTTGACGAAGCTTTCGCGCGTGTTGACGGCGACGAGCGCCTTGCCGGCGGCCACGGCAACCGACGTCGGCTCGCCTTCGAGGGAGACCGAACCGCCGGCCTTCGGCGCCTTGGCGTCAGTGATGTCGATGATGCCGATCGCCTTGTTCGGGCTGTCGGAATAGACCAGCGTGTTGCCGTCTTCGGAAGCGGCGATGATTTCCGCAGAGGTCGGCGTCGCCTTGTCCTTGCCCTCGGGCAGGTTGTCGGCAACGGCGAAGGAGGCAATGCGATTGAATACAGGCTCGGCGCTGGCGGCAGAGGCCACCGATGCGGCGAGAACCGCTGCCAGTGCCGCGGTGAGGGAACGGGTTTTCATGAAATCCTCCGGAATCCGGTTTCTTGGAACCGGGCGGTTCTGAGGCTTTCGTGTTACAGGCGCATGACAGTTTGGCGACGGTTCCGCTACCCTCGACGCCAAACAAAAGGGGGCCCGGATGAACCGGACCCCGAGCCTGAAATTCAGGATTTGCGGCGGAGTGGATGACCGCTCTGCCCTGCTGCGCCACGCGTCGCGAAAACGCGTCCGGGACGCTGCGGAACTTCAGATCTGCGACACAATGCGAACCTTGGGCTCAAAAGCCCAGGGATGCATTGGCTTGGGATCAGCCGTTGACGGCGTCCTTCAGGCCCTTGCCGGCCGAGAACTTCGGCACGTTGCGAGCCGGGATCTCGATTTCGGCGCCGGTCGAAAGGTTGCGGCCCTTCGAAGCTTCACGACGCGAAACGGAGAAATTGCCGAAACCGACGAGACGAACGTCGCCACCGTTCTTGAGTTCGCCCTGGATCGTCTCGAAAACGGCGTCGACAGCCGATGCTGCGTCCGTCTTGGAGAGGCCAGACTTCTCGGCGACCGCGGATACGAGTTCATTCTTGTTCATGTTTCCACCCCTTTCATACGGTTTGAAACGACTCATACAAGTCGGGGGCAGAATACGCATCGCCCCCCGTCTCGCAAGAATATTTCGCCGCAATCCCCTGAGAATCCGGGGTTTACACACGTTTTTCAACGAAAAAGACCGGCCGCGGGGCCGGTCTTTCGCTGTTTCCCTCGAAAATGCCGGGCGTTACACCCGGCATTACGGGCTCAATGCGCGATGGCGCCGGTGCCGTCTTCGGTCGATTCGACCGCCGGAACGCGGGCTGCATCGGCTGCGGCACTGTCCCATTCGATAGGCTCGGGCTTGCGCAGCAGCGCATGCTCGATGACCTCACCCATGCGCGAGACCGGCACGATTTCCATGCTGTTCTTCACGTTGTCGGGAATATCCGCCAAGTCCTTGGCGTTCTCTTCCGGGATCAACACCTTCTTGATGCCGCCGCGAAGTGCGGCGAGCAGCTTTTCCTTCAGGCCGCCGATCGGCAGCACCCGGCCACGCAGCGTCACTTCGCCCGTCATCGCGATATCCTTCGAGACCGGGATGCCGGTCATGATGGACACGATGGCGGTCGCCATGGCGATACCGGCCGACGGGCCGTCCTTCGGCGTCGCACCTTCCGGCACGTGCACGTGGATGTCGGTCTTGTCGAAGCGCGGCGGCTCGATGCCGAAATCGACGGCGCGCGAGCGGACGTAGGACGCCGCCGCCGAGATCGATTCCTTCATCACGTCCTTCAGGTTGCCAGTGACCGTCATGCGGCCCTTGCCACCCGGCAGGCTGACGCCTTCGATGGTGAGTAGTTCGCCGCCGACTTCCGTCCAGGCAAGACCCGTAACGACACCAACCTGATCCTCGCGCTCGGCTTCGCCGTGGCGGAAGCGCGGAACGCCGAGGAAGTCGTGGATGTTGTCAGCCGTGACCTCAACGCTCTTCGACTTGCCCTTGATGATCTCGGTGACCGCCTTGCGGCCGAGCTTCATCAATTCACGCTCGAAGTTACGTACGCCCGCCTCGCGGGTGTACTGCTGGATGACCGCCATCAGCGCGCCGTCGGTGACCGAGAATTCCTTCGGCTGCAGCGCGTGGTCGCGGATCGCCTTCGGCAGCAGGTGCCGCTTGGCGATTTCCAGCTTTTCTTCTTCCGTGTAGCCGGCGATGCGGATCACTTCCATGCGGTCCATCAGGGGCGCCGGAATGTTCAGCGTATTCGCCGTCGTCACGAACATGACGTTGGACAGGTCGTATTCGACTTCCAGATAGTGATCCATGAAGGTCGAGTTCTGTTCCGGATCCAGCACCTCGAGCAGGGCCGAAGACGGATCGCCGCGGAAATCCATGCCCATCTTGTCGATCTCGTCGAGCAGGAACAGCGGGTTGGACTTCTTCGCCTTCTTCATCGACTGGATGACCTTGCCGGGCATCGAGCCGATATAGGTGCGGCGGTGACCGCGGATTTCGGCTTCGTCACGCACGCCGCCGAGCGCCATGCGGATATATTCGCGGCCGGTCGCCTTGGCGATCGACTTGGCGAGCGAGGTCTTGCCGACGCCCGGAGGGCCGACGAGGCACAGGATCGGGCCCTTGATCTTGGTCGAGCGGGCCTGCACGGCGAGATATTCGACGATGCGCTCCTTGACCTTATCGAGGCCGAAATGATCCTCGTCGAGAACCTTTTCCGCAGCGTTGAGGTCGGTCTTGATCTTCGACTTCTTGCCCCACGGAATGCCCGTCAGCCAGTCGAGATAGTTGCGCACGACGGTGGCTTCCGCCGACATCGGGCTCATCTGGCGCAGCTTCTTCAGTTCCGCGTCGGCCTTTTCACGGGCTTCCTTGGAAAGCTTGACCTTGGCGATCTTCTCTTCCAGTTCGGCCATCTCGTCGCGGCCGTCTTCGCCGTCGCCGAGCTCCTTCTGGATCGCCTTCATCTGCTCATTGAGGTAGTATTCGCGCTGGGTCTTCTCCATCTGGCGTTTGACACGCGAGCGGATGCGCTTCTCGACCTGCAGGACGGAAATCTCGCCTTCCATGAAGCCGAGCGCCTTTTCCAGACGCAGCTTGACGCTCGTCGTCTCGAGCATTTCCTGCTTCTCGACGATCTTGATGGAGAGGTGCGAGGCGACCGTGTCGGCGAGCTTCGAGTAATCCTCGATCTGGCTCGCGGCACCGACGACTTCGGGCGAAATCTTCTTGTTGAGCTTGACGTAGTTCTCGAACTCCGAGACGACCGAGCGCGACAGCGCCTCGATCTCGACCGGGTCTTCCTCAGGCTCGGCCAGCACATGGGCCATCGCCTCGTAGAATTCTTCACGGTCGGTGTAACCGTCGATCTCGGCGCGGGCGCGGCCCTCGACCAGAACCTTGACGGTGCCGTCGGGCAGCTTCAGGAGCTGGAGAACGTTGGCGACGGTGCCGATGCGGTAGATGGCGTCGGTTTCCGGATCGTCGTCGGAAGCGTTGATCTGGGTGGCAAGCATGATCTGCTTGTCGGTGCCCATCACTTCTTCCAGCGCGCGGATCGACTTTTCGCGACCGACGAACAGCGGCACGATCATGTGCGGGAACACCACGATATCGCGCAGGGGCAGGACCGGGAAGGCCGTGGAATCGTGCGGCGCAGACGTCTTCTTCGTCATGTCATTTCCTTTCAAACGTCCCGTTTCCGGGAACCGGTCCAATCGGTGTTTGGGGACACCGGGCCGGCGATCTTTTCCATCCACAAGTGGCGTGCGGTTGACGCATTTTCAAGCCCGGTCGCGAAGTGCCCCACTCCACTCTAGGACAAGACGAACCAACGACAGGAAGTCTAGTCTTCCGCGCTGTCGCGGAACTTGCGGCCTTCCTCCGGCAAAGCTGCCGGAGCCTACGCGAGACACAGAATCGAAGTCTTCCATCTTCGCTCGACTGATAACGTTTCGCAACGTCACTTCGAAGCAGTAGAAGGTTCATCATCATGACCTTTTCGGGCCAGGGCGACCAGTCACGAAATGTCGCTAGGTGTCCTCAAACGAAAAGACCCGCCGGCGGCGGGTCCTTCCTGAACGGTTTGGGAGCGATCAGGCCGAGACGTTGGCCTTCTCCTCGGAGCGCTCCGAATAGATGTAGAGCGGGCGGGCTGAACCGCGAACGACCTCGTCGGAGATGACCACTTCGCGAACGCCTTCCAGCGTCGGCAGTTCGAACATCGTGTCGAGCAGGATCTTTTCCATGATCGAGCGCAGGCCGCGGGCGCCGGTCTTGCGGATGATCGCACGCTTGGCGATTTCGCGAAGCGCGTCCTCGTGGAACGTCAGCTCCACGTCCTCCATCTCGAACAGGCGCTGGTACTGCTTGATCAGCGCGTTCTTGGGCTCGGACAGGATCTGGATCAGCGCATCCTCATCAAGGTCTTCGAGCGTCGCCAGAACCGGCAGACGACCGATGAATTCCGGGATGAGACCGAACTTGACCAGGTCTTCTGGCTCCAGTTCGCGCAGGACTTCGCCGACGCGGCGATCTTCCGGCGAGCGGACCATCGCGCCGAAGCCGATCGAGGTCTTCTCGCCGCGGGCGGAGATGATCTTGTCGAGGCCGGCAAAGGCGCCGCCGCAGATGAACAGGATGTTCGTCGTGTCGACCTGCAGGAATTCCTGCTGCGGATGCTTGCGGCCGCCCTGCGGGGGCACCGAGGCAACCGTGCCTTCCATGATCTTCAAGAGCGCCTGCTGCACGCCCTCACCCGACACGTCGCGGGTGATGGACGGGTTGTCGGACTTGCGCGAGATCTTGTCGACTTCGTCGATATAGACGATGCCGCGCTGCGCGCGCTCGACATTGTAGTCGGCGGCCTGAAGAAGCTTCAGGATGATGTTTTCGACGTCTTCACCGACGTAACCGGCTTCGGTCAGCGTCGTGGCGTCGGCCATCGTGAAGGGCACGTCGATGATGCGGGCGAGCGTCTGGGCAAGATAGGTCTTGCCGCAGCCCGTCGGGCCGACCAGCATGATGTTCGACTTGGCCAGTTCCACGTCCGAGCCCTTGGCGGCATGCGCCAGGCGCTTGTAATGGTTGTGCACCGCGACCGACAGGATGCGCTTGGCCTGCTGCTGGCCGATGACATATTCGTCGAGGACCTTGATGATATCCTGCGGCGTGGGAACGCCGTCACGGGATTTCACCATCGAGGTCTTGTTCTCCTCGCGGATAATGTCCATGCACAATTCGACGCATTCATCGCAGATGAACACGGTCGGTCCGGCAATCAGCTTGCGGACCTCGTGCTGGCTCTTGCCGCAGAAGGAGCAGTAAAGGGTATTCTTGGAGTCGCCGCCGTTGCTGCCGCTGACCTTGCTCATATCACTTTCCTTCCAGCACGCCGTTCATCTCTCGGAGAAGATGGCCGGACCACTCAAACCACCCTTGTCGGACGCACTCGGCACCCTTCAAAGGCTTCTGGGGTACTGACCGGCCCGGGCGACGCCCTTGAACCGGTTGCAACGCATTCCCCGTTTAAACACCGAATGCTAAGCCGTCACAAATCAACATAGCATTAACGGCCAATATTACCGGCTTTATGGCGAGGATAAAGCCCCGCGATCATTACAAATCGCTCAGGCTGCCTTCATCCGCCCATTAGGCCAAGATCGGCACGGGCCTTGCGCGTCAACTTCGCCGCCACCAGACCGTGGCTTTCCCTTAGATAGTCACGCAGGGCCGCATCATCAACTGATTCGCCTGTCTGACGCTGGATCCACTTCATGCCACGCGAGGCGAGATAGGGCGCCGGACGGCATCCCGGCTGCTCGCGCAGAATGTCATAGGCGAGTTCCGTCACCTTGAACGTCACTCCGAGACCCGCCGCCTCGCTCCAGCCTGCGATGGCGAAAACCTTGTCGCCGACCTTCCAGACATGCGCCCCGCCCCATTGCACGACATGGGTCGTGGCCGGGAGCGAAGCGCAGAAGGCGTTGTAGTCGTCGAGCGTCATCCGGCCCCGCAGCGTCGAACGCGGATTACGCCGCGTCCGGTCCTTCGAGTGCTTCGCGGCTGGTGATGACGCGATCGATCAGACCCCAGTCCTTCGCCTCGTCGGCATTCATGAAGTGGTCGCGGTCCAGCGTCTGCTCGACTTCCTCATAGGTGCGGCCGCAATGCTTGACATAGACCTCGTTCAGCTTGCGCTTCATCTTGATGATGTCCTTGGCATGACGCTCGATGTCGGACGCCTGGCCCTGGAAACCGCCAGAGGGCTGGTGAACCATGATGCGGGCGTTCGGCGTGGCGAAGCGCATGTCCTTGTGGCCAGCGGCCAAGAGCAGCGAGCCCATCGAGGCGGCCTGGCCGATGCAGAGCGTCGACACGGCAGGCTTGATGAACTGCATCGTGTCATAGATCGCCATGCCCGAGGTGACGACGCCACCCGGCGAATTGATGTAGAGCGCGATTTCCTTCTTCGGGTTTTCGGCCTCGAGGAAGAGAAGCTGCGCGCAGACGAGCGTTGCGATGTGATCTTCCACCGGACCGGTGAGGAAGATGATGCGTTCCTTGAGGAGACGCGAATAGATGTCGTAGGAACGCTCGCCGCGGTTGGTCTGCTCGACGACCATCGGCACCAGAGCCATGGCGGTATCTACGGGATTTCTCATATCGATCCTTCATCTCAAGTGCCCTGAAACCCTCGCCAAGCGTTGGGAATCAGCAAGTTTCGTCTTCCCTACATAGAGTGTCAGGGTATCGGACTTCAAGACGGCGCCATGTTTTGCGGCGCTCTATGCGAGAATGCGGTTAACTCACGCAACGTCGGGCGACGATTTCCACAAGGCAAGCGCCGTCAGGGTGAAGAAAGCGTGAATTCCCCGCACCGTCTTGCCTCCCCTTTGCCCTTGCCCGCACTATATGCTTCCCAGCGGAGGCATTCACCATGAAACGATCCCTCGTCGCCCTCGGGCTTCTCGTTCTGACATCGACGGCGGCCCCTGCCCAGCAGGCCTCCGACACCGTGGCGCCGGAGCGCGCGACCGGCCTTGCGGCGGCGAAGATTACGACCGCCAGGGAGCATATGGTGGCCGCCGCTCATCCGCTGGCGGCCGAAGCTGGCGAGAAGGTTCTAGCCGACGGCGGCAGCGCCATCGATGCGATGATAACAGTGCAGACCGTGCTCGGTCTCGTCGAGCCGCAATCCTCCGGCCTCGGCGGCGGTGCCTTCCTCGTTTATTACGATGCGGAGGCGAAGCGCCTCTTCACGCTCGACGGCCGCGAGACGGCGCCGATGGACGCCACGCCAAAACTCTTCCTCGACGACAAGGGCGAGCCGATGCAGTTCTTCGACGCCGTCGTCGGAGGCCGCTCCGTCGGCACGCCCGGCACCGTCATGCTGCTGCAGGAAGCGCACAAGCGCTGGGGCCGCAAGGGCTGGAAAGAGCTCTTCTCGCCGGCTGAAAAACTGGCGCGGGACGGGTTCGCCGTTTCCCCGCGCCTTGCCAAGCTGATTGCAACGGAGGGCGACAAGCTCAAGACCTTCGAGGCGACGGCTTCCTATTTCTTCGGCGCCGACGGCGCGCCGCTCGCCGCCGGCACGATCCTGAAAAACCCCGCCTATGCCGAGACGCTTTCCACCATTGCAAGGGATGGCGCCTCGGCCTTCTACAGCGGCCCGATCGCCGAAGCGATCGTCGATACGGTGCGCATGGCCGGAAAGAATTCCGGCGTGCTGTCGCTTGCCGACCTTGCAAACTATCACGTCAAGGAACGGCGCCCCGTCTGCGTCAGCTACCGCGCGCTTGATATCTGCGGCATGGGTCCCCCCTCCTCCGGCGCCGTCGCCATCGGCCAGATGCTCGGCCTCCTGGAAAACTTCGACCTGAAGGCGCTTGGCAAGGACAATCCGGAGAGCTGGCGGCTGATCGGCGACGCCCAGCGCCTCGCCTTCGCCGACCGCGAACGCTATCTCGCCGATACGGATTTCGTGCCCTCGCCGATCAAAGGCCTTCTCGACAAAACCTATCTCGGCGAACGCGCCAAACTGCTCGACGGCGACAAGGCGCTCGGCAAGGACGCCGTCGCGGCGGGCAAGCCGGAATGGGACCATGCCTTCAATTTCGGGCGTGACGCGGCCATCGAACTCCCCTCCACCAGCCATTTCGCCATCGTCGACAAGGCCGGCAACGTCGTCTCGATGACGACGACCATCGAGAACGGTTTCGGCTCGCGGCTGATGACCAACGGTTTCCTGCTCAACAACGAGCTGACGGATTTCTCCTTCAAGACCCATGACGAGGGCATGCCCGTCGCCAACCGCGTCGAGCCCGGCAAGCGTCCCCGCTCCTCCATGTCGCCGACCATCGTCATGAAGGATGGCAAGCCGCTGCTTGCCATCGGTTCGCCCGGTGGCAGCCAGATCATCGGCTATGTCGCGCAGGCGCTCATCGCCTATATCGACTGGGGCATGGATGTCGGCGAGATTGTCGCCATGCCACACCTCATCAACCGCTTCGGCCCCTACGATCTCGAAGCAGGCACCGATGCGGAAGAGTTTTCCGAACCGCTGAAGGCGCTCGGCTACGAGGTCAAGGCGGGCGATATGAATTCCGGCCTGCATGCCATCGAACTCACCGCCGATGGCCTCAGGGGTGCCGCCGACCCCCGCCGGGAGGGTATAGCGCTCGGCCAATGACACGGCTGTTGACCACGGGATCGCCGCGCTTTCACGCCGCGGCGAAATCCGCTAGGTCTTGGACATCATGACGACGACACATCTCCCCTTCCTCTCCATCGATCCCGCCAGCCGCCGCGTCTCGCTCGACGGCCGCAATCCCGATTTCTATCGCGATCCGAATCCGGTCTATGCGGCGCTGCATGCGCACTGTCCCACCTTCTGGTGGGAAGAGCAGAAGATGTGGTATTTCACGGGCTATGACCATGTAAACGGCTTGCTGCGCGACCGCCGTTTCGGCCGGCAGATCCTGCATGTGGCGACGCGCGAGGAGCTCGGTTTGCCCGAGCCGCAGGCGCACCTTGCGCATTTCGACGCCGCCGAGGCCTGGTCGCTGCTCGAACTGGAGCCGCCGGAGCACACGCGCCTGCGCACCCTCGTTAACCGCGCCTTCGTCTCGCGCACAATCGAGAAGCTGACGCCTGAGATCGCGGCCCTTTGCCATGAGGCGATCGACCGTTTCGAGAAGGACGGCAAGGTCGAGCTTCTCGCCGCCTTCGCCGATATCCTGCCGGTGACGATGATTGCCCGCATGATCGGCATCCCCGACGAGATGGGGCCGCAGCTCTTGAAATGGTCGCATGCCTATGTGCGCATGTACATGTTCGGCCGCACCGAGCAGGACGAGCTGAACGCCGACAAGGCGGCGCAGGAATTTTCCGATTATGTGCGCAGCGTGATTGCCGAACGCCGTGCAGAACCGCGCGACGACCTGCTCTCGCACATGGTGCACACCGAACATCGCGGCCAGCTTCTGACCGAGGACGAGCTGATCTCCACGACCATCGTGCTGCTCAATGCCGGCCATGAGGCGACGGTGCACCAGATCGGCAACGCCGTGCGCACCATCCTGGATAACAATGCCGATCCGGCCGTGCTCTTCGCCGACGAGAAGGCGACGGAACGCACCGTGGAAGAGTGCCTGCGCATCTCCGCCCCCGTCCATATCTTCGACCGTTTCGCGCTCGAAGACGTCGAGCTCGACGGCATCCAGTTCCGCCGGGGCGACAAGGTCGCGATGATCCTCGCCGCCGCCAATCTCGATCCGAAGAAATTCTCCGATCCGCAGACCTTCAAGCCGGACCGCAACGAAGGCGCCAACCTGTCCTTCGGCGCCGGCATCCATTTCTGCATCGGCGCGCCACTGGCGCGGCTGGAGCTGAACATCGCCCTGCCGATCCTCTTCCAACGCCTGCCGGGCCTGAGGATCGCGAAACAGCCCGTGGTGAAGGATGTCTATCACTTCCACGGGCTGGAGGCGCTCGAGCTGGAATGGTGAGGGTCAGACCGCGTAGCGTGCGGCTGGTTTGTTGTGGGAAATGTTCGGGCCAAGCGAAAGACGCGCGGCTTCCAGCTTTTCCCAATCCTGTCGTTCGGGAAGCGAGGGAATGGTGACGAGTTCACCCTGGTCGAGGCCGGCGAGCGCCGCATCGACGAGATCTGTCACGTCCATGACGCGGTTGGGATCGAGCGCCTCGACGGAGCCGCCTGCCCGGTCGAAAATCTCGGTGCGTGTCAGCCCCGGCAGCACCGCCTGCAGGCGAACGCCCGTGCCGTTCAGCTCCTGGGCCAGCGACTGTGTGAAGGCGAGCACGAAGGCCTTGGTCCCGCTATAAACGCCGTTGAAGAGTTCCGGAATAATGGCGACGGCCGAGGCGATATTGACGATCGTGCCCGTGCCGCGCGCAGTAAAAGCCTGCGCGGCAGCGACCGCGAGACGGTTTACGGCGGTCACGTTGAGCGCGATCATCGTGTCGAGATAATCGATGTCATCGGCAAGTAGCGCGCCCTTCGGGCCTATGCCGGCATTGTTGACGACGAACGTTATCGCCTGATCCTCCCGAATACGCCGTTCGACGGCACGCAGATCGTCGGGCGCCGAAAGATCGGCACGCAGCACGTCGACCGCCATGCCGTATTTCGCCTTCAGTGTCTCAGCGAGCGCCGAAAGCCGCGTACCATCGCGGGCGACGAGCACGAGATCATAGCCGCGGCGCGCGAGACGATCGGCATAGGTGGCGCCGATACCGGCAGAAGCGCCGGTCACAAGCGCCGTTCCAGGGGTGGTCGATAGGGTCATGGCAGGTCTCCAGGTTGAATTTAGTGGTATATACCATTAAATTGGGGAGGCCAATTTGACTTGCAAGTGTCCGTTGCGATTTTTATCGAGAATAGCGAGGTGAAAAATGAGCGATATCGACGGCGTCTGGCGACACTGCACCAACAGCGCGATCCGCAGGGCAGCGCGCCAGCTCGGCCAGCTTTACGACGATGTGATTGCGCCCAGCGGCCTCAAGGGCACGCAATTCTCCCTGCTGTCGCAGATCGCGCTGGCCGGCAAAGCCGGCACGCCCTTGAAACCCTTGGCGGAAGGTCTGGTGATGGATCTTTCGGCGCTCGGTCATACGCTGAAGCCGCTGGAACGCGACGGGCTTTTGGAGCTTTTTTCCGACGAGAATGACCGGCGCGTCAAGCGCGTCCGGCTGACTCCGCCAGGTCTCGCGAAACAGGCGGAAGCGCTTGCGCTATGGCGGGACGCGCAAGCGCGCTTTGATGCTGTGTTCGGCGCAGAGCGTTCGTCCGAGATCCGCGACCTGCTCGACGTCGTCTCGTCACCCGATTTCGCAAAAGCCTTCCGCTCGAAATCCTAGACGCGGATGACGTAGTCCTTGCGAGTCGTTTCAACGACTTCCCAGGTTCCCTTGAAGCCGGGTCTCAGGATCAGGCGGTCGCCGGCTTTCAGGTGAGTGGTCTCGCCGTTTTCAGAGACGACGATCGAGTGTCCCTCGAGAATGTGGAAATATTCCCACTCGTCGTACTGGATGCGCCACTTGCCCGGCGTCGACTGCCAGATGCCGGCATAGATGCCGCCCTCGGCTTCCTCGATGTTCCAGGTGGTGAAGACCGGGTCGCCCGCGATCAGCCGGTCGGCGGCCGGGCGGCCCTCTTCGGGGGTGACGCCTGTCGTGTCGAAGGTTTTTACCGCGCTCATGCTTCTATCCGTTTGCTGACATGAAACGGGCGGCCCGAGGACCGCCCGTAGGGAAATTTCGGAAATCAGGCCTTTGCCAAGGCCTGTTCGATATCGGCGATGATATCGGCGGCGTCCTCGATGCCAATCGACAGGCGCACGACGTCAGGACCGGCGCCGGCGGCGACCTGCTGCTCTTCAGAGAGCTGGCGGTGCGTGGTGGAGGCGGGGTGGATGACCAGCGAGCGCGTGTCGCCGATATTGGCGAGGTGCGACAGCATTTCCAGCCCTTCGACGAAGCGCTTGCCGGCCTCGTAGCCGCCCTTCAGGCCGAAGGTGAAGACGGCGCCCGCGCCCTTCGGCGAATAGCGCTGCTGCAGCGCGTGGTTGGCATGGTCCTCAAGGCCGGAATAGTTGACCCAGGCGATCTTGTCGTTGGACTTCAGCCACTTGGCCACCGCAAGCGCGTTATCGGAGTGGCGCTGCATCCGAAGCGGCAGCGTCTCGATACCGTTGAGGATCTGGAAGGCATTGAACGGCGAGATGGCCGGACCGAAGTCGCGCAGGCCGAGCACGCGGCAGGCGATCGCGAAGGCGAAATTGCCGAAGGTGGCGTGGAGCACCATGCCGGCATATTCCGGGCGCGGCTCGGAGAGGGCCGGATACTTGCCGGACGCCGTCCAGTCGAAGGTGCCGCCGTCGACGATGACGCCGCCCATGGAATTGCCGTGACCGCCCATGAACTTGGTCAGCGAATGCACGACGATATCGGCGCCATGCTCCAGCGGGCGCACGAGATAGGGCGTGGCCATGGTGTTGTCGACGATGAGCGGCAGGCCGTGGCGATGCGCTACGTCGGCAATGGCGGCAATATCGACGAAGGTGCCGCCGGGATTGGCGAGACTCTCGATGAAGATCGCCTTGGTCTTGTCGTCGATCTGGCTTTCGAAGCTTGCAAGATCGGCGGCATCGGCCCAGCGCACGTGCCAGTCGAAGCTCTTGAAGGCATTGCCGAACTGGTTGACGGAACCGCCGTAGAGCTGGCGCGCCGCGATGAAATTGTCGCCCGGCCGCATGATCGTGTGGAAGACGAGGAGCTGGGCGGCGTGGCCCGAGGCGACGGCGAGTGCGGCCGTACCGCCTTCGAGGGCAGCGACGCGCTCTTCAAGCACGGCCTGCGTCGGGTTCATGATGCGGGTGTAGATGTTGCCGAAAGCCTGCAGGCCGAAGAGCGAGGCGGCGTGATCGGTGTCGTTGAAGACGAAGCTGGTCGTCTGGTAGATCGGCGTTGCGCGCGCACCCGTCGTCGGGTCCGGCTGGGCGCCGGCGTGAACGGCGAGCGTGGAAAATCCTGGCTTGTTCTTCGTCATGAAAATGCCCTCCCTGGCTAAAGTCGGGGCACTATTTCAGAGAGCTAAGGGCCGGTCAAAGAAAGATTTTCCGGAAAAGCGCCGGTGCGACAAAGCGCTTTTCGCAGCCGAGGTCTTCAGGCCACGAGGCGTGGATATTCGATGGCCGGGCAGCGGTCCATGACGACCTTGATGCCGGCGGCCTCCGCCTTTGCCGCCGCCGCGTTATGGCGCACGGAAAGCTGGCCCCAGATCGTCTTCGGCAGCGGAGAAAGCGCCAGAACCTCGTCGACGAGATCCGGCAGCGCATCCGCCGCGCGAAACACATCGACCATGT
Organism: Shinella sp. M31; assembly: GCF_049199205.1. NCBI lineage: Bacteria > Pseudomonadati > Pseudomonadota > Alphaproteobacteria > Hyphomicrobiales > Rhizobiaceae > Shinella > Shinella sp. M31. Next base: position 14,724 of record NZ_JBLZPH010000152.1, read on the forward strand.
CGATCGGCTCGACGATATCGGCAAGGCGCGCGACGACCGGCTGGCCGAGGATTTCCTTGCCCGCCTGGCCGGGGTTGACCGGAATGACGCGGTAACCCTTGCGCAGAAGGAAAGCCATGACCCGATGGCTCGGGCGCTCCGGGTTCGGCGAGGCGCCGACAAGCGCGATGACCTTCGTCGAGCGCAGGATGTCGGCGATATAATAGTCCGGATAGGAATCGTGATTCATGGCGCTGTCCCGTTTCTCCGTGGGAGAATTGGGGTAACGCAGCGTGAAGTCAATATTTGGCGTTCCTCAGGACGCTTTGAGCATCAGCACCGGATATTCCGTCACCGGGCAGCGATCCATGACGACCTGAATGCCCGCCGCCTCCGCCCGGGCCGCCGCCGCATCGTCGCGCACGGAGAACTGGCCCCACAACACTTTCGGCATCGGCTTCATCGCAAGGACCTCGTCGACGACGGAATCGAACTGGCTTGCCGCGCGGAAAACATCGACCATGTCGACGACTTCGGGAATATCGGCAAGATGCGCGTAGACCGTCTGGCCGAGAATGGACTTGCCGGCATGGCCGGGATTGACCGGGATAACGCGATACCCCTTGCCGAGCAGGAAACCCATCACGCCATGGCTCGGCCTGCCGTCATTCGGCGAAGCGCCAAGCACGGCAATGGTGTGAACGGATGACAGGATAGTGCGGATGTAGCTGTCGGGATAGCGATCGTGGTTCATCTCAGCCTCCTCCGGGCGTTTGAGACCGTCTCTCACTTCTCTTTTGCGACCTCATTCTAACCCAGAACCTTAAACAAGACGATCGCCCTTTTGCCGGCTTCCGACCGCCGCTTGTGCCAAATCGGATCATTCCCGGCGCTTTCGCCGCCTGTCCGCGCGGTTTTCGCAAAAAATGGCGATTGCAAATCAACGTTTTTGGGCAGATGAAGGCATTACTCCCCGTCCCGCCGCCTGCCCCTCCGAGGTTCCAGATTGCCGTTAGACGTTCTCTTTCTCGTGCTTTTCGGCGCGGCTTTGCATGCGACCTGGAATGCCATCGTCAAGGCCGGGACGGACAAGTCGCTGGATGCGGCGATGGTCGCGCTCGGCGCCGGCGCCGTCGGCCTGGTCTTCCTGCCCTTCGTGCCGCTGCCCAAGCCGGAGGCCTGGCCGTTCATCTTCGTCTCGGCCTTCCTGCAATTCGCCTATTTCCAGCTGGTGGCCGGCGCCTACCGGGCCGGTGATATCGGGCTCGTCTATCCGCTGATGCGCGGCACCGCGCCCCTCCTCGTCGCCATGACAAGCGGCGTGGTGCTCGGCGAACACCTGACCACGACTGCGATGATCGGCGTGCTCGTCATCTCGGCCGGCGTGCTGACGCTCGCCTTCGAATCGCGCCATGGCGGCCGCCGTGCCATCCTGCTGGCGCTGGCAAACGCCATCGTCATCGCCACCTATACCTTCGTGGACGGTGCGGGTGCGCGCGCCTCCGGCAATGCCGTTTCCTACACGCTCTGGATGGCGCTGTTGCCGCCCGTGCTGCTGTTCTCATGGGCGATCTACCGGCGCGGCACCACCACCGTCTGGACCCACGTACGCCGCAACTGGGCGCGCGGCCTCTTCGGCGGCGCCGGCTCCATCGCCTCCTACGGTCTCGCGCTGTGGGCGATGACCAAGGCCCCCGTCGCCACTGTCGCAGCACTCCGCGAAACCGCCATCCTCTTCGCGCTGCTGATCTCGGTGTTCATCCTCAAGGAGACGGCAAGCATCTGGCGCTATGTGGCCGGAGCCGTGATTGCCTGCGGCGTGCTGGTGCTGAAGCTGGCGTAAGCTTGAAATTCCTGACCTTTCAGCGTATGTACAAATATACGTACAGAGGAGCACATCATGAAGGTCGTCAGCCTTTCCGAGTTGCGGTCGAATATCGCCAAACATTTCGATAGCGTGGAAGCCGACCGGGACGAGCTGATCGTCACGCGCCAGAACCGCGAGCCGATGGTCGTCATGTCCCTTGCCGATTTCGAAAGCTGGAAGGAGACGATGTATCTCACAGCCAACCCAGCAAACCGTGACCGTCTCCTGCGCTCGATCCAGTCGCTGGATGCTGGCCAGGCTATGACCAAAACGATCGATGAACTGAACGCTGGCGAATGAAAATCTGCTTCTCCCCTGAAGCCTGGGCCGATTTCACCTACTGGACGGAAACGGACCGCAGGACAGTGGAAAAGATCGTCGTGCTGATCAAGGAATGCCGCCGCGACCCATTTTCAGGCTTGGGAAAACCGGAACCCTTGCGCGGCGAGTTGAAAGGCTTTTGGTCCCGCCGCATCACGCAGGAGCATCGTCTCGTCTATCGCGTTACCGGCAGCGGCGCGGCCCAGATGCTGGAAATCGCCGCCTGCCGTTATCACTATGGTTGATTATCGGCGCCACTCCGGCATGCGCTTGTTCAAAAATGCCCCAATGCCTTCCTTGGCATCATCCGCCAGCATGTTCTCCACCATCGTCGCGACCGCCACGTCATAGGCCTCCGCCACCGGCAGGCCCGCCTGGGCGCGGATGGCGGCCTTGCCGATGCGCAGCGCCTGCGGGGATTTGGCGGCGATGACGGCGGCGTATTTGTCGACGACCTGGCGCAGATATTGCTGCGGCACGATGCGGTTGATGAGGCCGAAATCCTTGGCGGTGGAGGCGTCGATGGTTTCGCCGGTCAGGAGCATCTCCATCGCCTGCTTGGGATGGGCCGCGCGGGTGACCGCCACCATCGGCGTGGAGCAGAACAGGCCGATATTGACGCCCGGCGTGCAGAAGGTCGAGGTATCGGTGCAGATCGCCAGATCGCAGCTGGCGACGAGCTGGCAGCCGGCGGCGGTGGCAAGGCCGTCGATTTCGGCGACGACGGGCTGCGGCAGGGCGGCGATCTTCAGCATGATATCCGCCGCCATGCGCATGGTCTTTTCGAAGAAGGCGCGGCCACCATCGGCGTCCTCTCGGTGCGCGGTCATCTCCTTGAGGTCATGGCCGGCGCAAAAGACCTTGCCGGTGGAGGCCAGCACGACGATGCGGATCGCATCATCCTTTGCGGCGGCATCCAGCGCCTCGCCGAGCGCCTCCATGGTGGCGATGGACAGCGCGTTGGCCGGCGGATTGTTGAGCGTGATCCGCAGGATCGGTTCGGCTCTCTCCACCCGCACCAGAGCGCCCGACCCGTCTTTCCGGAATTCCACCACGTCAGCCATATCCGCCTCCATCTTTGCGTCGCCTGCGGTCCTACGCCGCGCGCGGTATGGTTTCAAGCACACAGCACGCAGAGCGGCATAGACTTTCAGAGGGCTTGCGGCGGCGGGAAAATCGGTCTGTAAACGGCGCAATGGAGAGACATGCGATGGACCTGACGCCGATCATGACACCGGAAGCGCTGAACCGCTTCCTCGAAGCCGACTTTCCGCAGCTTCATACGGATGGCAAGGTGTTCGAGGTGATGACGGTCGGCCCTGGCACGATCACCATGCGGCTCATGCCGAACGAGCGGCACCTGCGCCCCGGCGGCACGATTTCCGGCCCTACCCTCTTTGCGCTGGCCGATGTCGGCGCATGGTGCGCGGTGCTGGCCCATATCGGCCCGGTGGCGCTCGCCGTCACCACCAATCTCAATATCAACTTCCTGCGCAAGCCCGAGCCCGAACCGCTCTCGTGCACCTGCCGGATCCTCAAGCTCGGCAAGCGGCTGGCCGTCGTGGAAGCCTCGATTTTCGGCGCGGACGATACCGATCTGGTGGCGCATGCGACCGCGACCTATTCGATTCCACCGCGATAATTTGTGGTATTAAAATACCGTTTATACAAGCCGTTGTTTTTGCTTGATTATTCCTGACGCCATTCGGATGACATCCCTTGACGCTCCGCCGTGTCTCGCTTATACACCGCCCCAGATCGCGGTCCTCAGGGGCCGCGTTCGATTTTTGGCATCCGCAAGGGCCAAACCAAGCAACAAGAAGCGCCCAGGCCCACAAGGCTTCGGGACCCTAAAGAAAGAGCTACTCCCATGGGTACTTTCGTACAGAAGCCCGCCGAGGTAGAGAAGCAGTGGATCCTCATCGACGCCGAAGGCCTCGTTGTCGGTCGTCTCGCTACCCTCATTGCAAACCGCCTGCGCGGCAAGCACAAGGCCACCTTCACGCCCCACGTCGATGACGGTGACAACATCATCGTGATCAACGCCGACAAGGTCGTGTTCACCGGCAAGAAGTACTCCGACAAGAAGTACTACTGGCACACCGGTTATCCGGGCGGCATCAAGGAGCGTACGGCTCGCCAGATCATCGAAGGCCGCTTCCCGGAGCGCGTTCTCGAGAAGGCAGTCGAGCGCATGGTTCCGCGCGGCCCGCTCGGCCGTCGCCAGATGAAGAACCTGCGTGTTTACGCCGGCTCGAACCATCCGCATGAAGCCCAGCAGCCCGTCGCTCTCGACGTCGCCAAGCTGAACAGCAAGAACACAAGGAGCGCCTGATATGGCCGACCTCTCCTCGCTCAAGGACCTCGGCGTCGCCGCTGCAGCTCCGGCCGCTTCCGCCCCGGTTCACGTCAAGAAGGTTGACGCCCAGGGCCGTTCCTACGCCACCGGCAAGCGCAAGGACGCTGTCGCCCGCGTGTGGGTCAAGCCGGGCTCCGGCAAGATCACCGTCAACGGCAAGTCGTACGAAGCCTACTTCGCACGTCCGGTCCTGCAGATGATCCTGCAGCAGCCGATCGTCGCAGCTGCCCGTGACGGCCAGTTCGACATCGACGCGACCGTTGCCGGCGGTGGCCTTTCCGGCCAGGCTGGTGCCGTTCGTCACGGCATCTCCAAGGCACTGACCTACTTCGAGCCGGGCCTGCGCTCGGTCCTGAAGAAGGGCGGCTTCCTGACCCGCGACTCGCGCGTCGTCGAACGCAAGAAGTACGGCAAGGCCAAGGCCCGCCGTTCGTTCCAGTTCTCCAAGCGTTAATCGCTCGGGACATTTGGTTCAGGAAAAGCCGGGGTTCGCCCCGGCTTTTTTGTTTTGAGCGCGCAAAAATCCCTTGCCTTGCGCAAGCCGATTGGCGAACGTCCCGCCACATTTGTTTGCGCATTTCTTGCTGGAAATGCTCTGGAGGGACTTTCATGGCCAACAAGACGATCGACCACGCCATCACCGGCAAGACGCTGAAAAGCGCGGCGTCAGACCCGACCCATGCGGGCATCCTGTCCTTCATGCGCCGGCGCTACACGAAGGTGCTGAAGGATGTCGATGCGGTCGTCTGGGGCATTCCCTTCGATGCCGCCACCTCCAACCGCCCCGGCACGCGCTTCGGGCCGCAGGCGATCCGCCGCGCCTCGGCGATCATGGACAACGATCCGCAATATCCTTTCGAGCGCGACCTGTTCGAGGACATGGCCGTCATCGACTACGGCGACTGCCTGCTCGACTACGGCAACCATTCCAGGACGCCGGCGACCATCGAACGCGAGGGGAAGAAGATCCTGAAATCCGGCGCCTACATGCTGACGCTCGGCGGCGATCATTTCATCACGCTGCCGCTGCTGCGCGCCCATGCCGAAAAATACGGCCCCCTCTCCCTCGTGCAGTTCGATGCCCACCAGGACACCTGGGCCGATGAAAAGGGCCGCATCGACCACGGCTCCTTCGTCGGCACGGCTGTGCGCGAAGGCCTGATCGATCCCGAGACGTCGATCCAGATCGGCATCCGCACCCACGCGCCCGAGGATTGCGGCATCCGCATTCTCTACGGCTACGACGTGGAGGAGATGAGTGCCGGCCAACTCGCCGATGCGATCATCCACCATGTCGGCGACAAGCCGACCTATCTCACCTTTGATATCGACTGCCTCGACCCGGCCTTTGCGCCCGGCACCGGCACGCCGGTCTCCGGCGGTCCGACGAGCGCGCGCATCCTCTCGGTGCTGCGCAAGCTCGGCGCGCTCAACATCGTCGGCTCGGATGTCGTCGAGGTCGCGCCGGCCTATGACCATGCTGATATCACCGCCATCGCCGCGTCCAACATCGCCATGTACATGCTCGGCCTGCATGCCGAAGCATTGGCGGAGCGACGCTGAAACACGGCGTTGAATACGACAGGGCAAGGGACTATATCCGCCGCGAAGGCAAAAACAGGATTGGACGAGAAATGAAACCGAAGATCTTCATCGATGGCGAGCACGGCACGACGGGTCTGCAGATCCGCACCCGCATGGCCAGCCGCGACGATGTCGAACTCTTGTCCATCCCTGAAGCCGAGCGCCGCAACGCGCAGCTGCGCGAAGACCTGCTCAACAGCGCCGACGTCGCCATCCTCTGCCTGCCGGACGATGCGGCCAAGGAAGCCGTCGCCATGGTCTCGGGCAACAATTCCGTGCGCATCATCGACACTTCGACGGCGCACCGCGTCCACCCGGACTGGGCCTATGGCTTTGCCGAAATGGACAAAGCGCAGCCGAAGAAGATTGCGGATGCGCGCTATGTCGCCAATCCCGGCTGCTACCCGACGGGCGCCATCGGCCTGATCCGCCCGCTGCGGCTTGCCGGCCTGCTGCCGCAGGACTATCCGGTCACGGTCAACGCGGTCTCCGGCTATACCGGCGGCGGCAAGCAGATGATCGGGCAGATGGAGGATGAAAATCATCCCGAGCATATCGATGCGCCGCACTTCCTCTATGGCCTGACGCTCAAGCACAAGCACGTGCCGGAAATGCAGGTGCACGGCCTTCTCGACCGCGCGCCGATCTTCTCGCCCTCCGTCGGAAAGTTCCCGCAGGGCATGATCGTGCAGGTGCCGCTCTACCTCGCCGACCTAAACGACCACGCCTCGCTCGGCTCGATCCATGCGGCGCTGGCCGATCATTATGCCGGCCAGGATATCGTCGAGGTCGTCGACCTCAAGGAAAGCGCCAGCCTCGCTCGCGTCAACGCCGTGGAGCTCGCCGATACGGACCGCATGAAGCTCTATGTCTTCGGTACGGCAGGCAGCCCGCATATCAACCTCGTCGCGCTGCTCGACAATCTCGGCAAGGGTGCTTCGGGTGCGGCCGTGCAGAACATGGACCTGATGCTGAAGGCATGACGACCGGACATCCGCAATTCCCAGCCGACTGGCGAATCGAAGACGCCCGCCTTATCGCCGATACGCCTGCGGGCAACGTCTATGACGTGACGCTTGCCGGCGGCGCTGATGCGATCGTCAAGCAACTCAAGCCGAAGGCGCTGGAAGACAGCCTGCGCGGTGCGGATTTTTTGACGTGGCGTGATGGCGTCGGCTGCGTGCGGCTGCTTGCCCAAACCGGCGACATGCTTCTGATGGAGCATGCCGGCAAGACGACGCTCAGGGACCATCTGATGTCCCATGGCGACGAAGCCGCCACGCGCATCGCTGCCGAGGTGCTCCGGGAGTATCACCGCCCGTCCGACACGCCACCCCCCGCAAGCCTGCAGCCGCTAGAGCGCTATTTCTCGAGCCTTTTTGGCAAAGCCGAACGCGACCGCAAAGCGGGCATCACAGGTCCATACGCTGAAGCGGCTGAATTCGCCGAGACGCTGCTTGCGAACCAAAGCGACATCAAGCCGCTGCACGGCGACCTGCACCACGAAAACATCGTCCACGGCCCGCGCGGCTGGCTTATCATCGATCCCGCCGGATTGATCGGCGATGCGGCGCTTGACGTCGCCAACATGTTCTCAAATCCGCTCGACCGCTTCGACCTTACCCGCAGCGAGGAGCGCATCGCCGCGATGGCGGATATTTTCGCCGAAACGCTCGGGCGCGATGTCCGCACCATCCTGCGCTACGGCTTCGCCTATGGTTGCCTGTCGGCAGCATGGCATGACGAGGACAACAATGCGGAAGAGCGCGACAACGAACTCGCCGTTGCCGCCGCCATTCGGACTGTCCTCAAACAGGCCTGATCTTCAGTCCCGAGGATATTCGCCGTAGAAGCCGCGCCAATGCGCCACCGCGAAGCCGAGCACGACAAGCGCCCCACCCTGATGCGCCAGCGCCCAGCCGAGCGGCACCTGCCAGACCAGCGTCAGGATGCCGATCGTCGCCTGGAGACAGACGAGGCCGAAGAGCACGAGGGCGCGGCGGGTGTGCGTCGTTTCCGGTGCTGCGCGCAGCGACGAGATCAGGTGGATCACGACGAGCGTGAACAGCACATAGGCACCGAGACGGTGCACGAACTGCACGGTCTTCGGGTTCTCGAAGAGATTGATCCACCAGGGCTCTCGCAGGAAGAGCCCGCCAGGCACGACGCTGCCGTCCATCAGCGGCCAGGTATTGTAGGACAGACCGGCATCGAGGCCGGCGACCAATGCACCGAGATAAATCTGGAAGATCGCCATGCAGGCGATGACGCCGGCCATGCGGCGGGAATTGTGCGTGGGGGCCGCATCGTCGCTGTGCGGCGAGAGCGCCCGCATCAGCCACATGGTCCAGGCGAAGATCAGGCAGGCGATGGTGAGATGCGTGGCAAGCCGGTACTGGCTGACGGAGACCCGCTCCGCGAGCCCCGACGACACCATCCACCAGCCGATGAAGCCTTGGAAACCGCCGAGCGCCAGAAGGCCGACGAGCGGCCAGCGCAGCTTCTTCTCGATGCGGCCGCTGAGCCAGAAGAAGGCGAGTGGCACGGCGAAGACGAAGCCGATGGAGCGGGCGATCAGGCGATGCGCCCATTCCCACCAGAAGATCGTCTTGAATTCGTCGACCGTCATGCCCTTGTTGATCTGCTCATATTGCGGGATGCGCTTGTAGAGGTCGAATTCCTCCTGCCAATCCTGAGCGGTGATCGGCGGGATGACGCCGTGGATCGGCTTCCATTCGGTGATCGACAGGCCGGATTCGGTGAGCCGCGTCGCGCCGCCGACGAGCACCAGCACGAAGAGCGTGAACAGCACGAAGCCCAGCCAGCGGCGCACCTGGCAGCGGTTGCGGTCCATCCTGTCCGTGTCATCGTTGCTGCGGTATGCGGTCGCGGTGGTCGCGCTCATCGTCTCTGCTCCTTCCCTGAAACGGCGTTTTACGTCTGTTTCAGGCCTATGGTCCCGGCAGTCAGCCTGCAAAACCGCGTTTTGCGCTTTTACAGGTGTTGCCCCGCGTTGATTTGCCTGACCGGGCCGTGCAAAACAAGGCCCGAAGCTTTGCGGCATGCCGTCGCGCCCCTGCGGGGCCGGACAATGCCATCCCTGAGATCGAAAGACCGACCATGCCCCCTCGCCTGCGAAAACTGATCGGAACGGTGCTGATCATCATCCTCGTGCTGTTTTATGCACTTGTCGCCACCACCGTCGCCTCCGCCACGCTCGGTGCGTCGCCCTGGTATATCCACCTTCTCTATTTCACGGTGACGGGCCTGCTCTGGATCCTGCCGGCCATGCTGATTATCAAGTGGATGGAAAAGCCGGTGAAGCCGCGCGAGGATTGAAAGCAATGCGCATTGCAGTGATTGCGGACATCCATGGTAATGATCTCGCACTGGAAGCCGTGCTGGCGGATATCGATCGCCGGGACATCCGCAAGATCGTCAATCTAGGCGATCACCTAAGTGGCGCCCTCAACGCCGGCCGTACCGCCGACATCCTGCTGTCGCGCGCCGATATCGCCTGCATCGCCGGCAACCACGACCGTTGGCTCGTCGAAAAACAGCCCGACACCATGGGAAGTTGGGACCGCAGGGCGCATGCGCAGCTCGCCCCGCGCCACCTGAATTGGCTGGGCCAACTGCCGCCGACCCGTCTCGTCGCAGACACCGTCTTTCTCTGCCACGGCACACCAGAGACCGACACCACCTATTGGCTCGATGAACCCTCTGTCGAAGGCGTGATGCAGCTTTCCGCGATCGAGCGGATCGAGGCGCTGGCCGGCGGCATCGACCACCCGGTCCTTGTCTGCGGCCATACCCATATCGCGCGCGCCGTGCGCTTGCGCGACAGCCGTCTGGTCGTCAATCCCGGTAGCGTCGGTGCGCCCGCCTACGATGACGACGAACCGGTGCCGCACAAGGTCGAAGCAGGTACGCCCCATGCGCGTTATGCCGTGATCGAGCGGCACGGCGACCGCTGGCATGCAACGTTTCATCTCGTGGACTACGATCATATGGCCATGGCCCGTCTGGCGGAAAGCCGCGGCGAGCTTGCCTGGGCGAGTGCGCTTGCCACCGGCTGGCTGCGCTGACGGTCCGGCGTAGACCGACCACCACGAGCGTTCGGCTTTTCGGATTTTCGTTATGAAATTGCTAACCGCGCTTGCCAAATTCCCCGGGCATGCGCCGCGGGAGCACTGGATTTAAACCTTTTGCGCAAGCCTAGTACCTATTGTGTTTGATGCGGCGATACAGCTGCGCAGGTGCACAAAGGCGACACCATGGGAGCGATGCAACTCAATTTCCAGATCATGCCGTCCGAGCGCGAGCTTGCGACCCGGCATTTGGGAAGCGTTGCCGATGAGGGGCGCACGCCCTCCGTCGTTCCCCTTTCGCTGCGTCTGCACGACCGCATGGAGCCGCTGGAAGCCCAGTGGCGCACGCTGGAAGCCGACAACAACCTGTCGCTCCATCAGAGCTATGACTGGTGCCATGCATGGGCCGAGACCCATGCCTGCAGGCTCCTGATCGTCGAAGGTTATGCCGGCGGCAAGACGCAACTGATCCTGCCGCTCGAAATCAAGCGCCACGGCCCGGTGCGCACCGCGCGCTTCCTCGGCACGGCGTTCAGCAACATCAATACCGGCCTCTATACCGAGGAATTCCGCTTCCTTGCGGCTCCGCCGCGCCTGCGTCAGGCGCTGGAGCAGGCGCGCGGCCAGTTTTCGCGCTATTTCGATCTCTTCATGCTGGAAAAGGTGCCGCTCGACTGGCGCGGCGAAACCAATTCCTTCGCCGACCTGCCCGCAACACTGAACCAGAATGCCGCCTTCCAGCTCGAACTCTTCGAGGATTTCGAGCGCACGCTGGCGCAGGTCAACGCCAAGCGGCGCCGCAAGAAATTCCGCACCTCCGAACGCCGGCTGGAGTTGCTCGGTGGTTATGAGCATGTCGTGGCGGAAAATGTCGAGGATTGCCGCGCGCTGCTCGAAGTCTTCTTCCGCCAGAAGGCCGCCCGCTTCGACACGATGGGCCTGCCGGACGTCTTCCGCAACGAGGAGACGCGCAACTTCTTCCGTGCGCTGGTCGCGATGCCCGCCGTTGATGGCAATTATCCGCTCCAGCTGCATGCCGTGCGTCTCAAAGGCGAGAACGACGGCCGGATCGTCGCGATTGCCGGCCTGTCGCGCAAGGGCGACCATGTGATCTGCCAGTTCGGCTCGATCGACGACACGATCGCTGCCGATGCCAGCCCCGGTGAATTCCTGTTCTATCTGGCGATCCGCAAACTCTGCGGCGAAGGCGTGCGCCTGTTCGATTTTGGCATCGGCGACCAGCCCTATAAGCGCTCCTGGTGCACGATCGAGACCGCGCAGCACGATCTGCTCTGGCCGACGACCGTCGCCGGCACCGCCATCGCCGCTGTGCATCGCGTCAAGGCGGGTGCCAAGCGCATCATCAAGCAGAACCCGCAGCTCTATGCGTTCCTGCAGCGCATCCGCTCCGGCAAGACGGAATTCATCCGCACCGAGGAAGCGGACTAAGCTGCGGCGGCCCTGTGGCCGGGATAGTGCGGCGGTTCGCCGTCCTCACCGGTCATCAGCACGATTTCCGTATAGCCGGCCTCGCCGAAGGCGCCGATCAGATCGACGATTGCATCCTCGTCCGCATCCGGAATTGAAAGGATGATATCCGTCTCCTGACCGCGCGTCAGGCGTTGCACGCCTTCCACTTCCGCGGGGCCGCATTCCACGATGACCGTGTCATAGGCATCCGACAGCGAATCGATCACCATCGACAGACGATCGATGCCGCGCATGGCGCGTTTGATGTTGGCATTGCCGCGCGGAATGATATGGGCGTCCGACAGGCGGTCACCGTGAATGATCTCGCTGAAGGCCGCGTCGCCGACCAGAAGATCGGTAATACCGGGCACGTGGGTCGACTGCGCCATCAGGCGCGTCGGGCAGGCCGAGCCGGTCAGATCGATGATCAGCGTCTTGCGGTGCTCCTCGGCGATGCGGCGGGCCAGCATGACGGTCGCCGTCGAGCCGCTGTCGCCGGAGGGCGAGACGGAGATCGCGACGGAAATGTTGTTGTCGATCATGTGGCGCGCGACGGCGGCCACGGAGAAATCGCTTTCCTCTTCGAAGGCATCGACCAGCGAGGAACGCGGGCTTTCGTCCTCCTCTTCCTCGTCTTCTTCCGGTTCGATACCGGACAGGAGAGACTTCGCAGGTGCGTGGATGTCCTTGACCGTGCCAAGATCGATGCGACTGACCGGCACCTTGCGCACGGCAGGCTCGACCACGACAACCGCAGCAGCAGGTTCGGCCTCGATCCCATCCTCTTCCTCGCGCCGACGCGCCGACGGGACGGCAACGCCGCTGACCGGCTTCAGGGCGCGGCCGCTGAACAGTTCGGAAAGCAGGATGACGATGGCGCTCAGCGCGAAGCCGGCCACACCGCCGACGATGGTGATCGGAATGACCTTCGGAAAATCGACTTCGGTCGGCTCGACGGCTGCGGAGATGACGCGGGCATCGGCCGGGGTCGAATTGCTGTCGGTGCGCGAGGTCGCCTCGCGGTAGCGCGCGAGATAGGTTTCGAGGAGCTGGCGCTGGGCCGTCGCCTCACGCTCCAGCGCTTTCAGACCGACCTCGTCCTCACCGGCGCGCGCCGTATCGGCCTTCACCGTGTTGAGCTGCTGCTCCAGTTGCGTCTCGCGCAGCCGCGCGGTTTTCGCCTCGTTTTCCAGGCTCGACAGGATCTTCTGCGTTTCAGACTTGATCTGCGCGCGGATGCCGACGAGTTGCGAACGCAGGCCCTTGAGGCGCGGATGGCCTTCGAGCAGCGACGTGGAAAGGTCGGAAATCTGGCCCTGAATCTGCGCCTCGCTCTCCTTCAGCCGCTGGATCATCTGCGAGCCGACCACTTCACTCAGCGTATCAGGCGCACCACCGCTCTTCAGCACGGCGCGCACACCTTCCGCACGCGCCTCGGCCGTCGCGCGTTCACCGCGCACCCGCGTCAGCTCCGTCGAAATGTCGTTCAGCTGGCGCACCGCGAAGGTGGAGTTCTCGCCGGTCGGCAGGAGATCGGACTGCGAGCGGTATTCCGCGACCTTTTTTTCGGCCTCGCGCACCTTCTCGCGCAGGTTGGCGATCTCGGGCTCCAGCCAGCGCGTCGCCTCGGAATTGGTGTCGAGCTTGGCGCCACTCTGCAGCGAGAGATAGACCTTGGCCATCTCGTTGGGAATGGCGGCGGCGAGCGCCGGGTCCTTCGAGGTGAATTCGATGGCGATGACGCGCGACTTCTCCACCTGATAGACGGTGAGCTTCTCGTTGAATTCCTTCAGCACGCGCTCTTCCGGCGGCAGATCGAGCGGGTTCTTCTTCACGCCAAGCAGCACGAGCACATCGGAAATCGCCGACGGCTTGGCGGCCGCGTCGAATTCCTCCAGCTCATGCAGCTTCATATTGCGCGCGACCTGCTTGATGAGATCGGCGGATTTGAGAAGCTGCACCTGGCTGGCGATACCCAATTCGTCGAAGGCCGGCTGTTCGCGGCCCTGCGCACGGTCCGAGCCCGTCGTGAAGGCCGGTTCGCGCGTTTCGATGAGGAGGCGGGATTCGCTCTTGTATTTGGGGGTGATAAGATTGGCGCCGACAAAGGCTACGCCGGCACAGGCCACCGTCGCCAGCAGCACGCGCATGCGGTTGCGCCAGATCGCGCCGAACAGACCGCCAAGGTCGATATCGACATCCTGCTGGCTCTCGTGAACGCCCGACATATCTCAACTCCAAACATGACGATTTGCCCGCACGGTAAACAAACATGGTAACGCAAGAGTTAATTACCATCGGTTGTCGCGCAGCCTCCCCGCGCCTCTTTCGCGAAAAATCATCTTGTCCGCCGATGTTCCTGCCCGGTCCTTTACCAGCCATTAACCCTAACGGAAGGATAACGGACGCCAGAGTTCTGATTTCCGGATTGGGAAAGCGAATGACGTTCGCAACGATCAACAAGGGTATGCTGCTTGCGCTGGCGCTGATCGTGCCGGCCGTATCCGGCTGCAGCGGCTATCGCCCTGCCCCCAAGGCCTTCCACGAGGCGACCATCCAGCCCTATCGTCTCGACAGCGGCGACCGGCTGCGCATCACCGTGTTCGAGCAGGCCGGTCTGAGCAACACCTATTCGATCGATCAGGCGGGCTATGTCGCCTTCCCGCTCGTCGGTGCGGTGCCGGCGCGCGGCAAGACGCTCCAGGAGCTTGAAGGCATCATCGCCGGAAAGCTGCGCCAGGGCTATCTGCGCGATCCCGACGTTTCCATCGAGATCGACCGCTACCGCTCCATCTATATCATGGGCGAAGTGGGCCAGGCCGGGCAGTATAGCTACGTCGCCGGCATGACGATCCAAAACGCCATCGCGGTTGCCGGCGGTTTTTCACCGCGCGCCAACCAGGGCGACGTCGACGTAACCCGCAAGATCAACGGCAAGATCATCACCGGCCGCGTCTCCATCTCCGACCCGATCCTGGCCGGTGACACCATCTACGTGCGCGAACGGCTGTTCTGAGCCGATGGCGGACGATGGGCCTCTGCGCATTATTCATTGCTTTCGGTCGCCCATCGGCGGGATCTTCCGGCATGTGCGCGATCTCGCGGAGTTCCACGCCAAGGCCGGCCACGACGTCGGCATCGTCTGCGACAGTCTCACGGGCGGCTCGTTCGAGGACGCGCTGTTCGACGAGATTCGTCCCTATCTTTCGCTGGGCCTCGTCCGCCTGCCGATCAGCCGCGCCGTCAGCCTGCGCGACATCGGCGCGTTCCGGCACAGCTATCGTGAAATCAAAAGTTTGCGGCCGGATGTGTTGCATGGGCACGGCGCCAAAGGCGGCGCCATTGCCCGGCTCATCGGCTCAGCCCTGCGGGTCAACAGGTATTGCGTAGCCCGCCTCTATTCGCCGCATGGCGGCAGCCTGCACTATGACCGAAGCACCGTCACGGGCCTTTCGATTCTGACGGCGGAACGGTTGCTGGAAAAGCTCGGCGATTCGCTGGTCTTCGTCTGCGATTTCGAGCGTGCCGCTTATACCACCAAGGTGGGCAGGCCGCGCGTGCGCGCCGAGCGCATCTATAACGGCATTCACGACCGAGACTTCGAGATCGTCTATCCGAGCGCGGATTCGGTCGATTTCCTCTATATCGGCATGCTGCGCGACCTGAAGGGGCCGGATGTCTTCGTCGATGCCTTTGCCCGCACCGAACGCCTTGTCGGCCGCCCGCTTTCCGCCCTGATGATCGGCGACGGGCCGGACAAGGAAAAATACCAGACCATGATGCTGCGCTGGGGTCTTGGCCGCCGCATCGCCATGCTGCCGGCCATGCGCGCCCGCGATGCCTTCGCGCTCACCCGCAACGTCGTGGTTCCCTCGCGCGCCGAGGCCATGCCCTATATTGTCCTCGAAGCACTTGCCGCCCAGAAGCCTGTCATCGCAAGCCGTGTCGGTGGCATTCCGGAAGTGCTCGGCTCAGAGAGCATCGCGCTCTGCGAGCCCGGCGACGCGGATTCGCTCGCCATGGTGATGGCGCAGGCGATCAGCGACCCGGACTGGCGCGGCAAGGTCATGCCGGAGCCGGAGGCCTTCAAGAAGACCTTCTCGGCCTCCGTGATGTCCGCCTCGCTTCTCGGTCTCTACCGCGACATTCTCGCCGGCCAGACTGGTGGAAAACGATACGCTTCCTGAGTGGTCGGCCTGACGCCACGTAAACGTTTCTTAGGGGCTTCGTGCTATCTCCGGTACAGAGCTCCCACAGGTGCGTGCCATGAACCATGTCGATAAACCCGACTCCTTCGACCCCGAGGAACTGAGGCGGAAAGTTTCAGAAATCCGGACAATCGCGGCCAGTGGCGGCGCATCGGATTATGATGGCGGCAAGACGGTCGAGCTGAACCCGCTTGCCCAGAAGATCGCGCTGCAGTTCCGCGCCGACACCTATTCGCCAAGCATGATCATCGGCCTGTTGCGCCTGCTCGAATTCTGCGCGCTTCTGGCGGTCGGCTATGCAATCCATCTTCTTTATGTCAGCGCCGGGAGCCATGGCGTCACGATCTTCTACCTGTCGGTGATGTTCGGCGGCTCGGCCGTCGGCGTGTTCCTGCTGCAACTGGCCGATGCCTACCAGGTGCCGGCGCTGCGCTCGCCCTGGCGCATGACGCCGCGCATCCTCGCCGCCTGGGCCGCCGCCTTCGGCGCGATGGCGCTGGTCGTCTTCTTCTTCAAGTCGGGCGAGGAATATTCCCGCGTCTGGTTCGCGTCGTGGTTTGCTGCCGGTGCGTTCTATCTGCTCGTCGAGCGCCAGATAATCGCCTATTCGATCCGCCGCTGGGCCAGAAACGGCACGATGGAACGCCGCGCCGTGATCGTCGGCGGCGGCGAGCCCGCAAAGGAACTCATCCGCACGCTGGAACACCAGCCGGAAAACGACATCCGCATCTGCGGTATCTTCGACGACCGCGACGAACGCCGCTCGCCCTCCATCATCGCCGGCTATCCCAAGCTCGGCAACGTCGCCGAACTCGTCGAATTCGCCCGCCTCGCGCGCATCGACATGCTGATCATCTCGCTGCCGCTGTCGGCCGAGGCGCGCATCCTGCAGCTTCTCAAGAAGCTCTGGGTGCTGCCGGTCGACATCCGCCTCGCCGCCCACGCCAAGGGCTTGCGCTTCCGTCCGCGCAGCTATTCGCAGGTCGGCAGCCTGCCGATGCTCGATATCTTCGACAAGCCGATCGCCGACTGGGACAATGTCGCCAAGCGCATCTTCGACATCTTCTTCTCGGTCGTGGCGCTCCTGCTGCTCTGGCCGGTCTTCCTGGGCGCGGCACTGGCCGTAAAACTCTCGTCGCCCGGCCCCATTTTCTTCAAGCAGAAGCGCCACGGCTTCAACAACGAGATCATCGAGGTCTACAAGTTCCGCTCGATGTACACGCATCTCTCCGACCCTACGGCCCGCGCCGCGGTGACGAAGGGCGACCCGCGCGTAACCCCGGTCGGCCGCTTCATCCGCAAATCCTCGATCGACGAATTGCCGCAGATCTTCAACGTGCTGAAGGGCGAGCTTTCCCTTGTCGGCCCGCGCCCGCATGCCATCCAGGCGCAGTCGCACGACCGCAAATATGTCGATGTCGTCGAGGGCTATTTCGCCCGCCACCGCGTCAAGCCCGGCGTCACCGGCTGGGCGCAGATCAACGGCTGGCGCGGCGAGATCGACCATGACGACAAGATCCGCTTCCGCACGGAATTCGATCTTTACTATATCGAGAACTGGTCGCTCTGGCTGGACCTGAAGATTCTGGTTCTCACGCCTTTCCGCCTGCTCAACACGGAAAACGCCTATTGAGCGACGCGGCCCTCCCCTATGCCCCGCCCTTTCGGCCGCAGACTGCGGCCGTTGGCATTGTGGGCTCGATGCTGGTCACGGTGGGCGTGTTTCTCTCGGGCTTCGTAATCAGCGAGCCGGCGCCCTATGAAGTCTTCATGGCCGGCCTCATCGGCCTGTGGGCGATCGTCGGCCTGCGCATCTCGCGCTATATCGCGCCGCTCGTCGTGCTCATCCTGCTGTTCAATGTCGGCGGCATGCTGTCCCTGACAGTGCTGGACGATCTCTCGATCGGCCCGATGTATATCGCCGTCTCGCTGTTTTTGGCGCTTTCCAGCATCTTCTTCGCCTCCATCGTCGAGGCCAAGCACGAGCGGCTCGAGCTGATCTTCCGCGCCTGGGTGGCGAGCGCCATCATCACGTCGCTGCTCGGCATTCTCGGCTATTTCCATGCCTTTCCCGGCAGCGAGGCGTTTACGCTCTACGATCGCGCCAAGGGCGCGTTCCAGGATCCGAACGTCTTCGGCCCGTTCCTCGTCGCCCCCTCCCTCTATCTCGTGCATGGCCTGCTCGCCGGCCGCATTTTGGGCGCGCCGCTGAAGATCGTCGGCCTGCTCATCCTCGCACTCGGCCTGTTCCTGTCGTTTTCCCGCGCAGCCTGGGGGCTCTACCTCTTCTCGGTGGTCGCCCTCGTCTTCATCATGCTCCTGAAGGAGCGTACCGGCGCCTTCCGCCTGAAAATCCTGGTTCTCAGCCTTTCGGCCGCCGGAATGATGATCCTCGCGCTGATCGTCGCGCTGCAATTCGACAAGGTCTCCGATCTGTTCTCCAGCCGCACCCAGCTCGTGCAGGAATATGATGGCGGCCATCTTGGCCGCTTCGACCGCCACCGCATCGGCTTCCTGATGGCCATGGAAAAGCCGCTCGGCATCGGCCCCATGACGTTCAGCAAAATCTTTCCGGAAGACGAGCACAATATCTGGCTGAAGTCCCTGACCACCTACGGCTGGCTCGGTTTCGCCTGTTATTTCACCCTGATCATCTGGAGCCTGTGGGCCGGGTTCAAACTGCTTCTGCGCAACCGGCCCTGGCAACCCTATCTGATGATCGCCTTCATCACCGTGGTTGGGCACACGGCAATCGGCTTCGTCATCGACACGGACCACTGGCGCCACGCCTATCTGCAGATCGGCGTGCTCTGGGGATGCATCGCGCTCGAAAAACGTCACAACAGAAAGACCGGATCGGGCTGATCGCATGACGACCTCTGAAGACAGGACCCCGCGGCCCATGCGTCTCATGCAGGTGCTGGAGCCGAGCGGTGGCGGCTCCGGCCGGCACTTCATCGACCTGTGCCGCGGCATGCAGGCGCGCGGCCATGTCGTGCACGCCGTCTATTCGCCTCTGCGTGCCGAGGAACGCTTCGTCGAGGAATTGCTGGCGCTCGATCTTTCCGGCGTGCATTCCGTCGCCATGACACGCTCGCCCGGCCCGTCCGATCTCGCCGCCTGGCGCGCGCTGCGCGCCGTCATGCGCCGCGCCGGGCCGTTCGACATCATCCATGGCCATTCCTCGAAGGCCGGCGCGCTGTCGCGCCTGCGCCTGCCGGGCCGGCACGTCGCGCGGGTCTATACGCCACACGCCTTCCGCACCATGGATCCCGGCCTCGGCAATCTCGGCCGCAAGGTCTACGGCTCGATCGAGAAGCTGCTGGCCCGCGCTTTCACCGACCGCCTCATCTGCGTCTCCGCCGATGAATACGCCCATGCCCGCGCGCTCGGCATGCCGCGCGAAAAACTGTCGATCGTCGTCAACGGCGTGAAGACGCCGCCGGCAGACCTGCGGGACGCCGTGCGCGCCGCCCTTGCCATTCCTGCGGAGGCCCTGCTCTTCGGCTTCGTCGGCCGCCTCTGCCACCAGAAGGCCCCTGAACGCCTGATCGCCGCCTTCCAGCACCTCGCCGCCCGCGTGCCGAATGCGCATCTCCTGATGGTCGGGACGGGTGAAATGGAAGATATCGTTCGCCGCCAGATCGCAGCGAGCGGCTATGCCGAGCGCATCTGCCTTACCGCGCGCTTCACCGGGCCGCAGGCTATGGCCGCCATCGACGTGCTGACCATGCCGAGCCGCTACGAGGCGATGTCCTACGTGATGCTGGAAGCCGCCGCCGCCGGCAAACCGATGGTCCTCACCGATGTCGGCGGCGCCTCCATGGTGCTAAAGGACGGCGAAAACGGCGTGCTCGTGGAAAACCAGGACGATCCGGAACGCTTCGCTGCCGCGATGCTGTGCCTTGCCGATCCCGACCGCCTCGCACACCATACCGAGGCCGCCCTCGCCCGCAGCCATGACTATGGCCTGGACCGCATGATCAGCGAAACGGAGGCGCTTTACCGAGGGCTGATCGCCTAAAGGCCGAAGACAATTATCCACATTTGCCGCCGAGCCGATTTTTTGGGCTTGCATCCAAAGGACCGAGACTATAGGGGTTTCGTCGGTCCGGAATGTAGCGCAGCCCGGTAGCGCACTTGACTGGGGGAAATTGTCCCTTATTCCGATTTCCGGCCTTTTACCAATTGGTTAGCTGCTGTCTTCGCGTTTGCCGTGGCGTTTTTCGTGGCATTTTCTGCTTCGACGGCATCGAGCGCATTGCGGATGTCATCATCGACAGCGTGCGCATACTTCGTCGTTGTCGCGATGTCTTTGTGTCCGAGCAAATTTTGCACGACGCGCAAGTTCGATGCGCGCAGAACGCGGGTCGCGGCAGTATGGCGAGTGTCGTGGAATCGGAAGTTCGATACGCCTGCCTTTGGAACAGCGCGCCGCATGGCGGTCTTCAGCCCGGCCTCCGTTAGGGGGTATCGGTTACCGCGGACAAGCTTCAGCTTTTTCAACGTCCGCTTCGCCTCGTAGGTGAAGACCTTCGTTTCATGATTGTTACGCAGCGCCCAAAGCAAATCGAAGACGGTTTGCGACATCGGGATTGTGCGGAGCTTCTTCCCCTTGCCCGTCACTGTGAAGCGCTTCGAAAAGAAGTCGACATGTGGCCACTCGAGCCCCAGGATCTCCATCCGACGGCAGCCTGTGAGGAAGGCGAAGCGCACGGCGTCATCGTAGCCTCGATCGAGCTCGCCCATTATGGCAGCTTCCTCACCGATCGTCGCTTCGCGAACGCGCTCGTGGTTTTCTTCAAGCAGGTGATCGCCCCACTTGATCCGCTGGACCTTCTGCCCCCATACATCGGCCGCTCGGCGTAGGATCGCGCGCAAGGGCTGCGTCACACTTCGATTAACGGTAGCTGCCGATGGGCTTCGGCCCTCGGCGCCCGGCAGGCGTCGCTGTGCTATGATGCGCGCGACATCCGCACTGCGGATGCTCGCGATGAACGTGTTCTTGCCAAGGGTGCTTTCCAGCCACGCTAAGTTCTTTAGCGTGGTCTCATCATTGACGTGATGCTGGCCCACCTCGTCCCAGTATTTCACCACAGCTAGCGCAACCGTCATGGGGCCGGCAGCCTGCTCGGCTAGTTTCTTGGCGATTTGCCGTTGCTGCTGCTCGTACTTTTCAGCTTCGCGCTTTGTCTTGCAGCCAGTATTTCCTGAATATCGAGCACCTTTGTAGCGGAAGTCAAAACTGTACGTTTCGGAATCATCTCTCTTGTAGACAGGCATGTTGTAATCCGCCGTTGCGCCTTAAAGGTTTCAATATCGACCGGGTCATACCGCCGGCATGGGCGGTCGCCCATGCCGATGTTAATATACGGCAGGCTGCCATCTGCGCTCAAAGCGTGCAACTGCTTGGTCGATATGCCAAGCTCCTTCGCCGCCTCCGCTGGTTTCATAAGGGCCATCGGGATCCCCCGTCCGCAGGTCGATTGTGGATAGACAGCAACTTATTGGCCCGTTTGAGTGCCTTAGGTTGCGAAAAATCTCGAATTCGCTCATTTATTTGTGACCCGTGATCGCGTAGGCGGCGATCACGGGTCTTCATCCCCAAGTGCAGAACCACCAGGAGACGATACGAGATGACTACGAAGAAGGGCGGAACAGGTGGAAGTAGTTCCGGTAGCAATACCGGAAAGCCATCTACCGGCACATTCAACAGTGGAAAATCGAGCACAGAAACGCGGAGCCATGGGAACCAACCACCTCCGCCACCGCCGACAAGGAAGAAATAATGGCCGACGCTGCCAATGCTGATGACGACTGCTATGCCGAAGTATTTGGACTCAGGCACATGGCGCTGCGAAACGCACTCTACCATCGGGCGCGAAGTGGATGGTTGGATGGCTGGAACCGGTTCTACAACCTCGTTATCATTCTTGGCGGCACAACGAGCGCCGCGAAATTTATAGTTTCGGGCTCTAACGCAGATCTCGGTCTCGGGCTTGCTATTGCGTTTGTTGGCGCATTGCAACTCGTCTACGATTTCGGAGGTCGATCGCGCACCCACGAATTTCTTCAGCGGCGGTTTTATGATCTCATGGCAGACATGGATGCCACGCTTGTCCCGACAAGCCAAAATTGTGCGAAATGGCGATCGCAAATCACGCTGGCTGGTGCCGATGCGCCTCCAACGTTGCGCGCCCTCGACGCGATCATGGACAACCAGGCGACTGCTGCGCTTCGCGGCGCCCGGCAACCCCGACTGAAAGTTACCTGGCTGCAGCGCCGGTTGCGGCATCTTTGGCCGTTTATTTCCGCGACCTTCCCTGTCTCTGAGGGCTGGGAGGCAAGCTGAATCAATGTCGCGCTTGATCACACCTTAGCTCCCTTCGTGGTGACGGCAAAAAAGTGCGAGCGCAGGGCGGCCAGAGTGACGGCAAGCGGCATGGTTGCCGCCTCGACTTGGTATTCAATCTCGCCAGCGACGAAATTGCCGTCCTCGTCCCGGCGCCAGATCGTGGCGGTCGTCGAGGAATTACGATCCACGCTCACCCCGCATCCGGGCAAGATCATATCGACAAGGGCCAGCGCATCATCGAGCGACGCGGTCAGGCTCGCCATCGCAAGCCAGCGGTTGCCATCGAGGTAGCTCCACGACCGTGAGCGCCGGTGGCCGTTTCTGACCGGAAAGCGTTTGACCGGGTATCCGAGCGCTTCATAAACGTCAGCATCTAGCTCTCGTTGCGGCCCTTGAGCGCTGACGAGGCGATCCATGACAGTGTGGTGGTCAAGCGCCATGATCGCCTCCAGACGCGACTGGGGCGGGTGCCGACAGGCGCGCCGCTTCCTCTCTTGGGACGGTTTCGGACAAAACAGCTAGGGCATCTTCGACAATGGTGGTACGATTCAAGTTATGGAGCCGCAGATCACTGGCTAGGCTCCCTGAGAGGCGTCGTCTCCCGCTGAAATGGAGGAGACAAGATTGTCCTACGATAAGAAGCTCTCGGGTAAACGCATCCTTGTCGCGGAAGACGACATCCTGCTTGCACTCCTGCTGGTAGATGACCTTACAACCCATGGCGCTGAGGTCTTGGGGCCTTACGCTACCTGTGCGGATGTGCTTTCTGTTTTGGAGAGGCTGGAGCCATTTGACCTTGCGGTCCTCGACGTAAACCTTCTCGATGGCCCGATATATCCAGCCGCTGAGCGTCTTCTGGACGATGCGCGCTCTTTTATCTTTGCCAGCAGTGTAGTTCGGGGCGATCTCCCGACGCGATTTGAGCGCATCCCGCTCTTTTCCAAGCCGCTCGATATGCAGCTTGTATTCGTTCATCTCGATGACTGGATGAGACAGTGAGTTCATGACTTGTCGGCTCCAGAAGTGACGGTGGTGGAAACCTCACGGCACGCGAACCGGTCGCGCCGGCGCATGTTTTCGCGGTGTGTGACGAGTTCGGTGTGGTCGGGATGAGGGTTGACGCAACGGCGGTTGCGGCACTTGTGGTCAAGCTGCTTCTTGCCGGGGATAAAGCCGTGCTCGTTGGTCCACATGACTAGGTGCACAGCAACCGTCTGGCCCGAGAGGGACATCCGGGGATAACCCTTGCCGCGGCCGCTCTCGCCCGACGTCGGGCCTGTCCAGTTCCAGCACCCTGTTACGGGGTCGACCTCGACGCGCGCGAGCACTTTCTCGCGGATATGATCTCGCCGCGCGCTCATGCCTGCGGCCTCGCGTATTTCGGCTGCAAGGGCATGATGATCGTGTAGTTCTCGTCGTCGCCGGGGATACGCAGAAGCGTCGTGCCGTCCAGCGCCGGGCCGACCAGGTATTCCACCTTGTCTCCGTCGGTGTTCTCGAGTGCATCGCGCATCTGCTGGCCGTTGAAGCCTCCCCGGAACTCGGTTTCGACCTCGCATGCGATCTCGTCATCGGCCTCGCCGACCGCCATGTCGCGTGCGGCAAGGCTCATCTGTTCGCCGACCGCATGAAAGGCAACGCCGAGTCCTGCATCGGGCGTGACGACTAAGACGCGGCTGATCGCGGCATGCAGGGCGGCCGAAGAGAACGCGAGCCGCCCGGCGCCGGCGTCCGGCTTAATGCGACGGTACTCGGGGTAAACCCCTTCGATGATCTTGCCGATCATTACGGTGCGGCCCGAGGTCACTCGGATCTTCTGATCGGAGATTTCCAGGGCGACGTCATCGTGCCCATCCATAACCTTCAAGGCCCGCTCCATTACCCGCGTCGGGATGATGGTGCGCGGCACCTTTGCCAGATCGTCCGATTGATCGATCTCGATTGCCGGGATGAAGCGCACGGAAAGACGATGGCCGTCGGTGGCCGCGAGGCGCAGGCCGTCGTCCGCCGGGTCGAGCACCACGCCCGCCAGGATATAGCGAGAAAGATCTGTGCAGACCGACGGCAGGACAGCCTTAATGCGCTTGGCCAGCGCCGTGGCATTCAGGCTGATCTGGTGAGGAAGGTTGCCCGCGTCGAGCTTGGGAAAATCAGACGCGGGCAGGACCGGCAGCTTCACGCGGGAACGGCCCGTCCGGATGTTGATATGTGAGAGCCTGCCGTCGAAATCGACACGTTCGATGCGCAGCTCCGAGCCGTCAGGCATGCGGCGAACCGCATCTTCGAGCAGATGGGCGGGAACCGTAAATGCCTCGAAGTCCGCATCGAACATGGCCTGGCTGCGCGCGGCGATCTCGATATCGCCGCTCGAACCGCGCAGTGTCAGGTCATCGCCGTCGCGCTCGATGCAGAGGTGCTGCATGATCGGCACCTTCGCGGTCTTGGAGACGACGGGAATGGCGGCGGCGATAGCGGCGGCGAGCGCCGGCTTTTCAATTTTCAGCATGGGGGGCTCCGGAAATGAGATCCGCGACCGCGCGGGCATGGGAGGGGGGGGCAAGCCCGTATTCGCGATGCATCAGGTCCATGGCCGCTTCGATGTCGCGTTCGGCCAGGTAGCTGTAGAGGCGATCGATCACGTCGCCGTCCGTCGTGTCGATATCGCGCTCGTCGACCTCGGCCAGAAGATCCGCGTCGGAGAAATCGGACAGCGTCTTTTCGGCCGGCAGGCTCTTCTTCCAATGCTCGTGCGCCCATTCCTTCACGGGCTTGCGGCGGTTGAATTCGGCCTTGATGGTATCGTCGTCGAGCGCGGCGACGTCGAAGCTGAATTCCGCGGTAAGTGTCGCGACCGGCATGACTTACACCTCCTTCGGAAGATAGATCATGCCGAGCGCATTCAGGTAGCTGTCGAGGATGGCGTCCTGCTCCATGCGCTCATCCTTGTCCTGCTTGCGAATCTGGATGACCTTGCGCAGGCATGGCACGTCGAAACCCACACCCTTGGCCTCGCCGTACACATCCTTGATGTCGTCGGCGATTGTCTTCTTCTCTTCCTCGAGACGCTCAATACGCTCGATGAAGGCGCGAAGCTGGTCGCGCGCGACACCATGAACGGCGGCGCTTCCGGTCTCTTTCGGCGTGAAGGCTTCAACCCGCTTAACCTCGCCGGCCGGTTTCTTGTTGCCGCGCGCCTGCTTGGAAATTTCGCGCGCAGCCGCCTTGACCGCTTCCGGCGGCGGATTGCGAACGGTCACGGGTTCGAATGACTGCGTGTCCATGGCCTGACCTTCCTCAGAACGGGATGTCATCGTCCATGTCGCGCGACAGGGACGGAGCGGAGGAGGAGTTGCGGGTGGATGCGCCGGCGGCGCGCTCGGCGTCCATTCCGTAGTCGGAGGCGCCCTCCCCGCCCGGCTGGTAGCCGGAACGGTTGCTGTCCAGCATGGTGAGCGTGGCGTTGTAGCCCTGCAGCACGATCTCGGTGGAGTATCGGTCGTTTCCGGCCTGGTCCTGCCACTTGCGGGTCTGCAACTGGCCTTCGATGTAGAGCTTTGCGCCCTTCTTCACATACTGCTCGATGACCTTGCAGAGCGGTTCGCTGAACACGACGATCTGGTGCCAGTCGGTCTTTTCCTTGCGCTCGCCGGTGTTCCTGTCGCGCCATGTCTCCGATGTCGCGAGACGAATGGAGGCGACGGGGTGGCCGGCCTGCGTGCGGCGGATCTCCGGATCCGCGCCGACATTGCCGATGAGAATGACCTTGTTGACGGAACCAGCCATCAGAGCGCCCTCCGGATTGCGGCAAGATTGGCCTGGTCGAGGACACGCTCTTCCGTGATGAGTTTGCGCGCCATCATGAGGAATTGCTCCTCCGCCCGGCCTGCGGGCCACGGCTTGATGGCGCCGGTGAGTTTCGGCGTGGCCGAGAGCGGAAACTTCGCGCCGGCACCCGGACCGAACAGCGCGATCGCTTCGGCGCGCTGGAGGCGCGCGTCCATATCGTGAACAAGCTTCTTCTGCTTGTTGGTCCACGCTTCAGGCCCCGGCAGGCCGGCGGCAAAATAGATCACCTCGTCCCAAGCCGCCTTGCAGGTGGCAATGGCGTCGTGCAGGCGCGTTTCGCCGTAGAGATCGGTCAGCACGGCTGCATAGAGGTCCACCGTCGGGCGGATGACATCCCCGAGCGCCCATTCATGGCCGTCATGGAGCAGGAAGAGCGCCGCCTCGAACGTCGACGCGCCCTCGTTCAGCATCGCCTGCGCGCCCATCACGCAGTGCTGCGCGACAGACAGGCCGATCCCGAAATTGCGCCCGTTGAAGCGGGCGATTTTGGAGAGCGTGTTGGCCATCTCGATGAAGCAGACGACCTCATAATCAGGCGCGGCGAGATCGATGACGCGCGCGTCGCGCCATACCGTCGGGACTGCATCTGGAGCCAAGCGATACGCGGCCATCATCAGAGCACCCACTTGCCAAGGCAAATGCAGCACACGGCGATGACGACGCCGAGGAACAAGCCGATGATGAAGGTCTCGACGCGGACGTCGCCGTCCTGCGGATCGTCCGCGGCGATATCGACGTCCTGGTTTTCAAGGGGGAAGATCGGCTGAACCGTCATGTGCGCCTCACGCTGCCGTCTGGCGGATGGAGCGGCGGCGGGCCTGCGCCAAGGCGGCGGGGCCGATGCGATGCACGACAGCTCCGGAGAAACCGCGCTGGCGCAGGGCCTCGATCGAGATCGGTTCGCCGGCGTGGCCGAGTTCCTGGATGATATCGGCGAGCCTGTCTTCGACAGACCGAGCGCATCGGCGCGGCTTCGCGATGATTTTGGCGATGGGGTCGGGGCGGGTGACGTAGCGGATCATAAAGTCCTCCTTGCGCGGCTGGCCGCTTTATGGTGAGGACAACGTATGCGGACAAATGTCCGCTGTCAACGGGCGTAGAGGACATTTGTCCGCATTGCGGAAAACCAGCCCTCTGTCTGCGAAACGTCGTACGCTTCGATTTGGATTCGGGTCTTGCGAGAGCGGGGCCGCTGCCTCTATTCTCCCCTCATATTCACGATACGGGGATACACTATGGGAGCGGTTCTTGAGGTGTTAGGCGGGCTAGCCATCATGGCGGCTATCGTCGTTACCGGAATCGCTCTCGCGATCGGCGGCACCCCCGCCTTGTTAGGGATGGCGCCGATAGCTGCCCCCTCTTTCATAGGGGGGCTACTTCTCGCAGGAATGGGCCGTATAATTGTGCATCTTGCTGCAATTTCGAAGGCTACGACAGCTCAGGCCGTGGCCCTTGAAGAGCTCCGGGCTAGACGGCCGACAACCTGAGCGCAGCTATAAGCTACATACCGAAGAGCTCATTATTTGTAAGAACTTTATGAGTCGAAATAATCCGGTCACGGCTAACCGTGATTTCGGCCGCCGGGTTATGCTTGCGGATAACAAGCGTTTCCGCAGTGCGCTTATGCAAGATGCCTAGGGTTGCCTCGAAAACACCTTCCTCCCCGTCTTGGCACTGGATTATGACCGCATCGCCAAACCGTGCAGGGCGGTGAGGGTGGACAAAGATTAAGTCACCCGGCGAATACTGAGGTTCCATCGAACTACCCTCGACGAAGACAGAATACACGTCTTTTGCACCCAACAAGCCTGGTGGCCTCCTCACCCAATCGACAGGATCGGTAGATAACTGAAACGCACCCTTAGAATGTGAACCTGCAGCGGTTCCAAGCACAGGCACATCATTTGGTAGATCGCCCCTAAGTGGCGCGCTGATGTTTGCTGGCGTCACATCGGGGGCGGATCCCGCCGGTGTGTCAGTGAGGAACCACGCCGGGGATACATCAAGCGCAGCCGAGAGCTTGTGGAGCGTCTTCGCGCTCGGAGATGCGCCGGGTCGCTCAAATAGCTTCCGAAGATAGGATCTATCTAGGCCGGCTTTCTCGGAAACGCCTTCCAGCGTCATCCCGAGCTCTTCACTTCGCGCAAGCACACGATTTTTCAAGACATTCTCCATTTGCGGATTATCGTCCGCATACATAAAAAAAGAAAGCGGACAGTTGTCCTTGACAATGCGGACAAAAGACCGCATTCATGCTTCATGACCATGCGCGATCAGATCATTGCGATATCCGACGTTTACGGCCGCCTCACCGGGGTGGGGCGCAAGCGCGTCTCGACGATTGTCCTGAACCGTGGCAGCAAACTCGATGGCATTGTCGCCGGCGGAGACCTCAACACCGGCACATTTGAGCGAGCCATGCAGTGGTTTTCGGACAACTGGCCGGCGGGCGCCGATTGGCCTGCCGACATCCCTCGTCCTCAGCCTGTCATGGCGTTGGAGGCTGCGGAATGATTTTTTCTCAGTGCTCATGTGGCCCCCTTGATTTGATGGACCCACCTTAGGCCGCGTCCGCGCGGGCTTCACGAATAGCTTTCTTCAAAAACTATCCTTGATTTCAGGGAGGATGGCGTGCGCACGATTTCCGACAAACAGGGCCTGACACTGAAGGCGGCAACACGGCGCTCGCTCGACCAGGCTGGCGGCGGCGACGCGTTCCAGCATGTCACGCGCGTGAAGGCCAACGCGCTCTCGAGCTACGCTTCGGCCAATGACGAGAAGGCGGACAAGTTCATTCCCGTAGATGTCGCGGTCGAATGCGACATCGAAGCGAACTCGCCGATCATCGCCTCGGCGATGGCCGCCATGCTGGGCTTCAAGCTCGTGCCGCTGGACGGCAGCGACGATCACCGGCAGCCCGTCAGCGCCCGCGACGCGCTGAAGATCGCGCGCGAAGCGTCCGAGGTCGTCCGTGCTATCGACGAGGCAACGCAGGACGATGTGATCGATGCGAGCGAGCGGAAGGACATCAACCGCGAGATCGACGATCTGATCAAGGCCCTGCAATGCGTTCAGCGGCGCGTTGGCGGTGGCGCATGATCGATGCGGCGATTGCCTTGCGCGAAGAAAACGACGAACTGCGCGAGCGCCTGCGCCAGTTGACCGAGCAACTCGCCTCGACGCAGTTTCTCTTCCCGCGTGAACTCGGCCTGACGCCGACGGAAGAGACGTTGTTCCGTCATCTTCTTACGCGGGACGTCGCTACCCGCCGGTCATCGATGACGATCCTCTATTCCGATCGTGGCGAGGAGCCGGGCGAAAACAATATCGACATCCACATCATGCGCCTGCGCCGAAAGATCGGCCCGCAGGGCGTCGTCATCACCAATGTCCGGGGCCGCGGTTGGCGGATCGACAACCGTGAAGCCCTGGCGGCGAGGTTCAAATGACCCTTCATTCCTACCATCAATTTCTCGCCGGCAAGCGCATTTCCGATCCGGTGACCGGCATCGATGGCGTCATCGAGCTTCCAGAATTTCTCTTCCCGCATCAGGCCGATATCACCCGTTGGGCTTTGCGCAGGGGCCGCGCTGCCATCTTTGCCGGCACAGGGCTCGGCAAGACGTTGATGGAGCTGATCTGGGCCGACAGGGTTTCGGCCTATACGCGCCGCCCCGTGCTTCTGCTCGCGCCGCTTGCCGTATCGCATCAGCATGAGAAGGAAGCGGGGCGGTTCGGCGTGGCGGCGCATGTGGTCACGTCGCGCGGCGACGGTACGATCGATGTCACCAACTATCAGAAGCTAGACCGGTTCGAACTCGATGCTTTCGGTGGCGTCGCTCTCGACGAAAGCTCCATTCTGAAGCATCACGATGGGCATTACCGCACCCGTCTGATCCGGGAATGTGCGCGGATCCCCTTTCGGCTCGCCGCGACCGCGACCCCGGCGCCAAACGACTTCATGGAACTGGGCAACCATGCGGAATTCCTCGGCATCATGTCCTACACCGACATGCTGGCGACCTTCTTCGTTCACGATGGCGGCGATACGAAAAGCTGGCGCCTCAAGGGCCATGCCGAAGCGGCGTTCTGGAAGTGGATGGCTTCCTGGGCCGTCATGCTGCGTCGTCCGTCGGATCTCGGCTATTCCGACGAAGGCTATGAACTGCCGCCGTTGCAATACCACCACCATCGCGTGACCGCAGCCTTCAAGCCCAGCTTCGAAACGGGAACACTCTTTCCCATGGAAGCCCGGACGATGAAGGAGCGACTGGCAGCGCGCCGCGACAGCGTCGAAGGCCGTGTGTCGCAGGCGGTCAACCTCACCCCTGCCGACCGCCCTTTCGTCTGGTGGTGTAACCTGAACAGCGAGGCGGAGATGCTTTGCGCGCGACTACCCGGCGCGGTCAATCTGACTGGCGCCGACAGCGATGCCGTGAAGGTCGACAAGATGACCGCCTTCACCGACGGCAAGATCAGGACCCTTGTCACGAAACCCTCCATCGCGGGGTTCGGCATGAACTGGCAGCACTGTGCGGACACCGGGTTTGTTGGGCTGAACGACAGCTTCGAACAGGTCTATCAGGCTGTGCGCCGCTTCTGGCGCTTCGGTCAGTCAAAACCTGTCAACGCGCACTTCATCGCCGATGAACGCGAGGGCGCGGTGGTCGCAAACCTCAGGCGCAAAGAGAGCGACGCCGAACGCATGGCATGTGAGATGGTGCGCCACATGGCGGACTTGTCCGCGGAAACCGTGCGCGGCGCCGTGCGCGATCAGCCGGATTATCAGCCGGCGCAACCGATCATGCTTCCCGACTGGATAAAGGAGAACGCGGCATGACCGTGCATGCAATCGACCAGGCCATCACCGAACGCTATGCCATCTACCAGGGCGATTGCTGCGAACTGATCCGTGCCGTGCCGGATGCGAGCATCGGGTTCGGCATCCACTCGCCACCCTTCGAGGGTCTCTACCGCTTCTCCAACTCCGAGCGGGATATTTCCAACAATGAGGGCGCAGCCTTCTGGGATCACTACGGGTTTCTGATCGGCGAGCTTCTCCGTGTCACGAAGGCCGGCCGCCTGCACGCAGTCCACTGCATGCAGCTGCCGACATCGAAGACCCGGGACGGATTTATCGGCATGCGCGATTTCCGTGGCGAGATTGTGCGCGCCTACCAGGCGGCCGGATGGATTTTTCATTCGGAAATCTGCATCTGGAAGGATCCCGTCGTTGCCCAGCAGCGCACGAAGTCGATCCGCCTCCTGCACAAGCAGCTGGTGAAGGATTCCGCGATCTCGGGACAGGGGCTGGCGGACTACATGCTGGTCTTTCGCAAGGCGGGCGACAACGATGCTCCGGTCAGCGGCATGCTGGACCGGTTTGTCGGCGAGGGGCTCGACGTCACGCAGGACGGGTACGATGCCTATTGCCGTCAAGGCCGCGCGGCCCGGTCCGACTTCAAGCCGTGGCCGTTCGAGATGTGGCGCTCGGTTCTCATCTGGCAGCGTTATGCGTCGCCGGTGTGGATGGATATCCGGCAGACGCGCACTCTGCAGTATCGCGCCGCGCGCGATCATCAAGACGAGCAGCATATTTCGCCCCTGCAGCTCGACGTCATCGAACGATGCATCGATCTGTGGTCGGCGCCCGGCGAAACCGTTCTGACCCCGTTCCTGGGTATAGGGTCCGAGGTCTACGTCGCGGCCGATCGCGGCCGAAAGGGCATCGGCTTCGAACTTAAGGACACCTATTTCCGGCAGGCGAAGCGCAATCTCGCCGAACTCGACAAGCCGGAGGCCCAGCGTCTGTTCGAGGACGAATCTGCGGCCGCCTTGGAGGTGTCGGACGATGTCTGAACGGCCGCGTTTCGTTCTCGTTACCGATGACATCGATTTTGCGCTCGCCGATGTGTTTGCCGCATCACGCAGCAACGCTCCGCGCTGGGCGCGTGTCATCGATGATCCAATCGAGGTCCTCGCACTGCCCAACGGCACCAAGGTTCACATGGCGGTCTGGACGAGCGCGCATCTGCAATCCGGTGTGGAAATCGCATGGCGGGAACGTCGCCTGCGCGGTGGCCTGGTGTTCCTGTCCGATGACGAGATGGCGAAGATTGATGCCTGGCGCGCCCGCCGCGCCAGCGGCGCATCCCCTCCGCCGATGCATGCTTCGCCTGTGACCGTCCCCTCCCCACACATTCAGCAATGGACGTAACCAATGGCCTCCGGATCCTTCATCAATCGATCGATTTTCACGCCGACGGTTTTCCCCACTCTGGCGCCTCACGAACAGACAGAGGCGCTGCTCCTCGCCGCCGAATTCGGCATGGACGCTTCGATCCTTGCGGCAGCCGTCTGCATGAAGACGAATGACGTCCGGGGCATCATGCGGGCGAAACACGCCTATCGCCTGCCGGATGCCGCCGCCGCCGAGCGGGAGGTTTATGTCGCAAAACCATCGAACCGCCACCGGATCGCCGCTCTTCTCTTCTCGTTGGGGGCACTGGAGAAGCCCGTTCACCTGTCAGCGACGACGGCTATGTCCACGCTGGATATTGCGCATGTGAGCGCCTCGCGCGCTCTGCGGCAAATGCTGGCCGATCGCTGGATCATCATGGCGAGGCCGAGCACGCCCACCACGGCAGCCGCATACCTGTTGACCGAGATAGGCGCCGTCAGCGCCGGGGAGGCCATGTGATCCGGGATCTGCCTCGCACCTTGTATGTCATCGCACCGACGCTGATGGAATGCGTCCTGACAGCCCGCGACTTCGGTTTGACGGAAGGCCAGATGCAGCATTTCCGCAATGTCACCAGCGCATTCCAGCTGCGTGGAACCACCCCCGGCACCCCGTTCATCGCGCGTACGTCGACGATCTGGAGCGCCGGCCCACACGCCGACGAGCTGGCGGTTGCCCTGCGCGCCATGCAGGCGCAGGGCCGTCTGCGCATTGCCCAGGAATCGGAACTCTCCAATTACAGAATGTTCGACGACATCCCGTTTCGCGAGGCGAGGCGATGAGTGATCTCGACCAGTTCATCGACGATGCTCGGGCCGTCGCGGTCACCGATGCGGCGCGCATCCTCGGGTTCAAGCTGACGCGGATGAATTATGCCGGCCCCTGCCCCGTCTGCGGCGGAAGGGATCGCTTCTCGATCTCCCCGGCGAAAGAAGCATGGAATTGCCGCCAGTGCGGTCGCGGCGGCCGAGACGGCGTGGGCCTCATCGGCTTCGTCCACGATCATGACATGCATTCGCGATCCGGTTTCCTGGCCGCCTGCGGAGAGGCGCTCGGGCGCGATCCTCCGGCGGGTGCGGAGCGAGAGACGGAAGAACACCGGACGGCCCGCGTGGCGCGCGTTGCCGAGCGGGATGCCGATATCAGGGCCCGGGCTCACCAGCCCGGTCACAATGTCTTCCGCGAAAACGCGATCCAGAAAGGTCGAAATTTCTTCTTCCGCTCCGAAATAGAGGCAAGTCCGGAGACGTCGATCGTCGGGCGCTATCTCGCCGCGCGCACGGGTTTTGTCATGCACGCCGCAGTCTTCGGCAACCTTCGCCTTGCCGCCCGCCACGGGTATTGGGCCGACGCGGACGATCGGGGAAACAGCCGGGAGGTTCATGTCGGTCCGGCGATGATTGCGCCCTTCATCGATCCGATTGGACAGGTGACTGGCTGCCACGAGACGTGGATCGACCTTTCAAACGGTCCGAAATTCCGGCCGGCATTGCTCGATGCCGCCGGCGTACCCCGGCCGACGAAGAAGATGCAAGGCGTGAAGCAAGGATCGATGATCCCGATTTTCGGCGCCCTTTCCGCGCGTCGCTGGGTCGGCGGCGAAGGCATCGAAAATGTCGCGACGATCGCAGGGGCCGAGGCGTTTCGCGGCGACACGTTCTATTTCGCAGCAGGAGATATCGGAAATCTCTGCGGCCCGGCAGATCCCGATAGCGCATTCACCCATCCCAGCCTCAAGAAGGCCGACCGGAATGGTGTCCTGCGCAGCGTACGCGTCCAAGGGCCGGAGCCGAAGCCTGGCGTCGGTATCGCCGACGCCGTGCACATCCCCGACCATGTGACGGAGCTCGTGATACTCGCGGACGGTGATAGCGAGCCGGTTTTCACGGCCGCCGCGATGGCGCGCGCGGAAAAGCTTCACGCGCACGAGGGCCGCGGGATCGAGACATGGTGGCCGCCGGCCGGCGGCGATTTCGCAGATTTGATGACGGGGTAGCAGGTGCCAGACGCGAAGAAAACCAGCGGCCTTCCGGAGGCTGTCGCTCGGAAGATGGCAGAGGCCGCCGCGCAAAGGGCCGGCAAAAACCCGGACCCTATGCATGTTCTTCAGCCGGATCCGGTCGAGGACGATGTTGAATTGTCGCCGAGCGAGATGCTGGAACAGTGCTCGGCGGAACCGGAGACCGACATCGGCAATGGCCGGCGCTTCATTTGGCGCTATGGCGATGACGTCGTCAACGTTGCGCGTGTTGGCTGGCATGTCTGGGATGGTCGTCGCTTCCGAGAGGATGAGGATGGGTCAGGCGTGCGCCCCCTGGCGCAGAAGACGGCCGAGTTTATCGATGATGAAGCGATCCTCCTCGAAGCATCGCAAGAGGAACAGGTCGCCATCGAAGACGGTCGCATCGCGATCGAGGAGATGAAGGCTCTCGGCAAGCCCCAGAAGGAATGGTCGTCGGACCAGATCGACAAGCACGACGACCTGCAGGCGCGCATCAATCGGATGAAGGAGGCCAACAAGGAGCGAAAGGGCCGCATGTCGTCCAGGCATGGCCATGCTAAAAGCTCGGCCGGCACATCGAAGATCAACAATATGCTGACCGAAGCCGCGCCGCATTGCGCGAAGATGGTCAAGGATCTCAACACCGATCTTTATGCCTTCAACACGGAAAGCGGCACGGTTCGCTTCGTCCTTGATGAAAACCACAAATGGGGCATCCGGCTCGATCCGCACCGCCAGCGGGATTTCATCACGAAGCTGGCGCCTGTGCCTTTTGATCCCGATGCCACATCGGCGGCGTTCGATATTTTCCTTCGCACCGTCATGCCCGACGCGGAGATGCGCGGTTTCCTGCAACGGTTCTTCGGTTACTGCCTCCTTGGCCTCACATCGGAACATTGCCTGCTCTTTTTCTATGGCTCCGGCCGCAATGGAAAATCGACCCTGGCGGAGCTGATGCTCGATCTCGTCGGCGACTATGCCGCGTCGATGTCGATCGACAGCTTTTCAGGCGATCACCAACGAAAGGGATCGGACGCGACACCGGACCTCGCAAGACTGCCCGGCGTGCGCCTGGTGACGGCCGAGGAGCCGGAACAAGGCGTGAAGCTGAAAGGCGCGCTCATCAAGAAGATGACGGGCGGCACGAAAATGGACGTGCGCAAGCTCAATCAGGAATTCTTCGAGATGACCCCGCACTTCAAGATCGTCATCTCCGGCAACCACAAACCCATCATCGTCGATGATTCCGACGGCATGTGGGCGCGTGTGCATATGATCCCGTTCGACGTGCAGATCCCGAAGGAAAAGATCGACCGCGACCTGCCACAGAAGCTACGCGCAGAGAAAGCGGGCGTCCTGGCATGGATGGTGCGTGGCGCCATAGACTATCTAACGGGCGGCCTGCGCCCGCCCAAGGCCGTGATCGACGCAACCGAGGAATATCGGCAGGACAGCGACCCCATCGGGGACTTCATCCGCAATGGATGCGAGATCACGGGCGAAACGACAGACCGCGTGACGCCCGGAGAGTTCGTCGACGGCTTCCGTATCTATGCGAAGAAGAACGGTCTGCCGGATTTCCAGCCTGCCACCATCACCCGCCGTCTTCCCGATCAAGCCAAGAAGGACTGGACAGCACCGGACGGGACCAAGCGCCAGTTCTCACGCGTCCGGTCGAATGGGACATTCTACAGCGGTATCCGCGTACGGGATGAATACACACATCGAGGAAGCGACATGCCTCACCGGCAGGATGACGACCCGTGGCAGGAGCAGTGACACCCGGCCCCCTTGAACGGACAGCGCGGACAGCGTTCCGCGACGACGTTTCTGCCCAAATCAAGGGGTGTGGGCGGACAGCAAGGACAGCAATCGGGTCTTCGCGGACATGTGGAAAATACCAATGGGCAGCAAAACACCAATGAAAACAAGGGATGGACAGCAAGGACAGCAAAATTCCGTGTGTCGCTACGCGCGATATATTCGGAGGGGCACTGCGGGAAATACGGAACAAATGAAGCTCATCACGATAGGTCTGTAAACGCTGTCCTCGCTGTCCATCCATTGTTTTTATTGAGAAATACCTGTCCATACAGGTTTTTACCTGTCCAAATTGCAAAAGATTGCTGTCCTTGCTGTCCAAAACAGAAAACCGGGGCCGATCGAGAGGGTGATCATGAAGAAAACGACGATTGAAGCTCTGCTGGCATGGGCGTTCACGCAGGAGCTCCCCAAAGTGGGTGCGGGGGACGGCGGCTCGGCCGTCTCCGCATCGAGCTGGAACGTCATCGCCGATATTGCAGCACTTGGCACGATCATCGACAGGAACCCCAATCGCTACGGGGCGATCCCAGGTTACATTTACGAGGGTGAGCCCGCTCACGACGCTGTCATCGTGGGAGAAGCGGTCAGAGCGTTGGCGACACGTGGCGGATATGAGATCGCAGAGGGATGGTTCCCTTTTCCGGACTGGGCAGATCCGCACGGACTTGTTGGCCTTGAGGTGGATAAAGTAATTGCCGAGCAGCGCAATCGCAGCGACAGGCTGTCTGGAAGCCATGTCGTCAACCTCGTGATGAGCGCGGCCAAACTCGGCCGTGGGCCTTGCTGGCAAGCCGATGAGCCGCGGTCGCAGGTCATGCGGTCATCGAACGGCAAGGACATTTGGTTCGTTATGCGCACCGTACGCGATCGCACGGGCGCTCGATACATAGTCGAGGACAATGGCTATGATGCAAAGCGACATCGGCCAAAGAAGGGAGCATACCGGAAGTACAAGCTTGAAAGCCCGGTGCGCGGCGCGATCCTTTCAAGGCTGGACTGGCAACTGTGGCAATCCGCGCTCCAGATCCTGCATGAATCGCTGCAGGATAGGCTTACATCCCACACGCTCCAGGAATTCCACCCGGACAGACACCCATGGCGCAGGCAGGAAATGGCGGGAAAAAACACACTAAGTATCTGATTGTTTTCTCATAATGGTGTCTCGAAAATATTCCTTGTGTGCGTCTGGAAGTTGACACATAGTCAGCACGTTAAATCAGGTTTCGAACCCGCCAGCGGAAACGCTAGGCGGGTTTCGCATGTCGGGAATGGCCATGCTCGCAGCTTCGGTCACCGTCGACCTTCGTTCGTTCACGCGGGATATGACCGCGATCGAGCGGCGCCAGATGCCCTATGCACTGATGCTCGCGCTGAACGAGACCGCTAAAAGCGGACGCCTTGCGGTACAGAAGGAGATGGAAAAGGTCTTTGATCGGCCGACGCCCTATGCGAAGCGCGGCGTGGTCTTTGATCGGGCAACCCGGCAAAAGATGCAGGCCGCCGTCGTGGTCACGGGGGATCGCACGAAAGGTGCCCTGCCGGCTACCGCATTCCTCGGTCCGCAGATCGAGGGCGGCATCCGCAGGCACAAGGCTTTCGAGCAACAGCTGATCCAGCGTGGCCACATGCAGCGCCGGGAGGTGGCTGTCCCTGCGCAGCGCACGAAGCTCGACCGCTATGGCAACATGACGCAGGGGTTTCTCAACCAAGTCATGGCCGATCTTCTGATCGACTATCGAGGGGCCGGGGCCACACGTGTTCGTACGGATGCGAGCCTGAAGCGCAACAGCAAATATAAGAACGCCCGCTTCTTCGTCCCGAAGCGCGGCGGTCATCTGTTCCCGGGGGTCTATCAACGCCACCCTGGCACCCATGACATCTTCCCGGTGATCCTCTTCGTCACTGCGAAGCCCTATCGCATCCGCCTCCGGCTCAAGGACGTGGTCGAGCGGCACGTCAGTGCGACCTTCGAAGAGAACTTCGCCCTCGCCTTCCAGAGGGCGGTGGCCACCGCGCGGTAGGCCCTCCCCTTTTGGCGGGTCCTTCCCGCGAAAACCCGCCCCGCGGGTATTTGGCACCGCTTGGGGTCGGCAGTCTGTGGCATTTTTTGAAGCCTAAATTCGGAGCCTAAACTCAGGCCCCGACCTAAAGTCGGACCTAAAATGCAGAATGCGATCGAGACCGCCAGCAAGGGTGACTTTGCGGCCATCATCGGCGTCAGCCCCGGCCGCATCTCGCAATACATCGCCGACGGCAAGATCTTCGGCGACGCGCTGGTCGGTGAAGGCCGCTCGGCGCGGATCAATGTCGAGCGCGCACGATCGCAGCTCGGCAAGACGCTGGATCCGTCCCAGCGTTTCGGCGCGAACGGCGCCGCCGGGAAACGCACCCTTGCACCGAGCGAGGGGACGGCGACGGAAGGACGGAGCGAGACGACGCCCTTCGTCGATC
This sequence comes from Shinella sp. M31, assembly GCF_049199205.1. Lineage (NCBI taxonomy): Bacteria > Pseudomonadati > Pseudomonadota > Alphaproteobacteria > Hyphomicrobiales > Rhizobiaceae > Shinella > Shinella sp. M31. The sequence continues at coordinate 53,322 of NZ_JBLZPH010000152.1, forward strand.
CTGTCGTCGACGCGGTCGCCGCGGAGCGCCTGAAACAGCAGCGTCTCACGACGGCGCGCATGGAGCGCGAGGAAGCGCTGGCGGTCGGGCGGTACGTGCTGACCGAGGATGCCCGCGCATCGCAGACCAAGGCTGTCGTGGAAGCCTTCAAGGTGATGGAGGTTGCGATCCAGGAAATGGCGAAAGCGATCGCTGCCAACCATGGCGTCACGCACCGTGACGCGGTGTTGACCCTGCAGAAGGCGTTCCGCGACACCCGGGAAAAGCAGGCCCGTCAGTTCGCGGACATGGCGGCGGCACTTCCGGCCCATATCGATGAGGACAACGGGTGACCGCACTCTTCAACCCTGAACGCATGGCGTTCGAGGTCCTGGCGATGATCACGCAGCCGCCCCCGCCGGTCGACTATCTCCGGTGGGCGGTCGACAACATCGAGTTTTCGGAGCGCATCACCGACCATCCAGGGCCATACAATGAAGCCCTGGTGCCATTCTTTTCGGAGATCCTGCGGGCGCTCTCGCCGGATGATCCATGCGGCGTGGTGAGCCTCGCCAAATCGGCGCAGATCGGCGGCACTATCTGCGCCAACATCTTCACGCTCGGCTCGCTCGACATGGCGCCTGGCGACTTTCTCTACGTCCATCCGACGGAAGAGAATGCGATCCGATGGTCGAAGACGAAGCTGATGCCACTCGTGCGCGAGATGCCCCAGATCGCCAGCCTGTTCTCGCAGAACAGCCGGGATGCGGGCAACTCGGTGCTCTACAAGGAGCGTCGCGACGGACGTGGCGCCATCCAGGCCGCTGGCGCGAACTCGCCGGCCGGCCTGTCGATGATCTCGCCGCGAAAGCAGGTCCAGGACGACCTTGCAAAGTGGCAAATGAACGAGGCCGGAGATCCGGAGGTTCAAGCCGATAGCCGTTCGAAGGCCTTCTTTAACGCCAAGGTCTTCAAGATCTCTACCCCGATGATTTCGCCGGGTTGCAAGATCACGGCGAACTTTCAGGAGGGAACGCAGGAGAGCTATCATGTTCCCTGCCCGCACTGCGAAGGTCTTCAGGAACTTCGCTGGGAGAACATGCGGGATCACATCGACCCGCAGCACCCGGAGAAGGCGCATTTCGTCTGCATTCATTGCGGATGCGAGATTCATGAACATCATCGCGATTGGATGGTGCAGCCCGAGAACGGAGCGCGCTGGGTCGCGAAGTTTCCCGAGCGTGCGCGCCATCACCGGTCCTTTCGGATCTGGATGGCTTATTCGCCCTTCGAGCGGTGGGAGAGCTTAGCGCGGGAGTTTCTGACGCTCCAGTCTGGCGGCCCCGAGAAACGCGATGGCGGGTCCGGCGCCGAACAGACATTCTGGAACGACTGGCTTGGTCTCGCTTATGAGGCGGACAACAAGGCGGTGGACTGGGAAGTGTTGCGCGATCGCGCTTCGCGGCGCGGCCTGCGGCGCGGCGTCGTTCCGGCCGGCGCGCTGGTGCTCATGTATTCAGTCGACGTGCAGGGCGATCGGGTCGAATGGTTGCTGATGGGCTACGGTCGCAACCGCTACCGTGCCATCATCGATCACGGCGTGATAGACAGTCGAGCCGGCAGCCATCTGCCCGGCTATATTGAGCATTCGGGCCATATCTCCGAGAAGGAGGTGAAGGACGCGCTCGACAAGCTCCTGGCGCGGACGTGGCCGGACGAACGGGGCGCGAAGCGATCGGTCGAGCGCCTCGCCATCGACGGCAACGCGTACACGGAAGACGTCTGGGCGTGGGCGAGCCGGCATCCGAAGGCCAAGGTAATCATGGTTCGCGGCGGCAACAATGACGCCGCGCCCCCGATTGCGCAGGTGCGTGAGTACGATAAGCGCGGTCGCCCGAAAAAGCAGAAGTGGTCTTCGCGGTTTTTTACGTTCAACGCGTCCGCCTTCAAGCTGCGGCTCTACCGGGACATGAAGAAGGATGATCCGGAGCGAGCCGGCTTCGTCGACTTCGCGGCCGGCTTCCCGGACGACGTGTTCCAGCAAGCGACGTCGGAAGTGCGCATAAAGGAAAAAACGCGCACGGGGCATGACCGCTATGTCTGGAAGCTGCCGGACGGTCAGAGGAACGAAATTCTGGACATGATCAACCAGAGCCTCGCGGCCGCCTACCGGGCCGGCCTGCCCTATTGGACCGAAGAGGAATGGGACGCGGTCCAGGATCGCATCGGTATGATCGATCCACCCTCGCAGCCGGACCTTGAAGACCGGCTGCACGCCATCATTCCGCCGGCATCCATAGCGCTGCCGGTAGATTCGAACCAGTCGGCGCTTGTCGCCGCAGCCCTTGCCCGCGCCGCCAGAGCAGCGCAACGCAACCGATAGGAACTCTCATGGCCCTCAGTGAGGAAGAGCGCATCCGCGTCCAGGCGCGGCTCGACGAAGCGCGCGACGCGCTTCACCGGCTCGAGCTTGGGCAGGCGGAGGCGTCGATCGCGTATAATGGCGAGAGCGTCACATACACGCAGACCAACGCCGGATCGCTGCGGAAGTACGTTCGCGATCTGGAGGTCCAGCTCGGCTTTCGCTCGATGGCGCGCGCTCGCAGCCGCGGCGTGGTGTTCGGATGAGCGACATGCAGATCCTCGGCCCTGACGCGCAGCCGCTCGCACCCCATGTGCGCCAGGCAATGAAGGTGCAAGTCGCCCGCAATCGCGCGCTGCGTTCGGGCGGTGCCTATCAGGGCGCCTCCGACGATCATCCGTCCTTTGCAAAGTGGCGGCCCGGTTCATGGTCTGGGCAATCCGCGCTGTCTTGGTCGCGCACCGATCTCGTCGATCGCCTGAACGACGTCGCGCGCAACGATGGTTGGGGTGCCGCAGGCACATCACGACTGGTCGACAACATTATCGGATCCGGCTGGACGCTTGCCGCACGGCCGAACCATGTCTCGCTCGGCATCACCTTCGAGGAGGCCGAGGCGATCTCCGACCAGATCGAGGCTCACTGGCGCGACTTCGCCCACGACGTCGACATGTGGTGCGATGCTGAGCGGACGAAAACAATGGCGGGGCTCCTGGGTCTTGCCGCCCGGCATCGCTACGGCGCCGAGGGCGAGGCCTTCGGCGTTCTCATCTGGCAGGACGCCGCTCCGACGTTCAACACGGCGGTGCACATCATCGATCCCGCGCGCTGCTCCAACCCGAACGCGCGGATGGACGAAGAATTCCTGCGAGACGGCGTGCAGATCGACGGCTACGGAGCGCCGATCGGCTATCATTTCCGACGCTCTCATCCGGGCGAATTCTTTGCCGGAAACACCGGTCTGTGGTCATGGGACTATGTGCCGCGCGAAACCGAGTGGGGCCGCCGCATCGTCATCCACGCCTTCGACCAGAAGCGCGCGGGCATGACGCGCGGTGTATCGGATTGGGCGCCAGTCATTCGCTCGATCAAACAGTCGACCGACTACGAGGACTTCGAGAGCCAGGCAGCGCTTCTCAACGCGGTCATGGCAGCCTTCATCGAGACGCCGTTCGATCCGGAAGAATTTCTCGACGCTATGGGGACCGACGTCTCGCCAGGCGCTGTCGCCAGCCTCTATGGCCAGATGGGCGACGCGCAGAAGGCTTACTATGCAGCGGCCCCGATCGAGATCCCCGGCGTGCGCGTGAACATGCTGCAACCGGGTGAGAAGGCGACGCTGACGAAGCCGGAGCATCCGAATGCGAACTTCGAAGCGTTCGTGAACGCGGCGCTGCGCAAGGTCGCGAGTGCGGTCGGGCTCACCTATGAACAGCTGACGATGGACTGGAGCCAGGTCAACTATTCGTCGGCCCGCGCGGCCCTCCTCGAAATCTGGCGGGGATTCACGTCCAAAAAGCACAGCTTCGCGGCGCAGTTCATGGGGCCGATCTACCGCGCCTATCTCGAGGAACTCTTCGACAAAGGGGTCATTCGCTTGCCGGCCAATGCACCGTCGTTCGAAGCAAACCCGGCCGCCTGGTGCCATGCGGACTGGATTGGACCGGGCCGCGGATGGATCGACCCGCTGCGCGAGGCGCAAGCCGCCCGCGAGCGTGTCGAGGGCGGCCTGACGACCATGCAGCACGAGGCGTCGGAACAGGGCCGGGACTGGAAGATGGATGCACTGCAGCGCGCACGGGAAAAGCGCTTTTACGCATCGATCGGCCTCGAACCGGCGGCGTCGTCACAGGGCTCCGTCCGGCCTGCGACCGAGGAGGCCGATCAGGATACCGAGATCGAAGAGGCCGTGAATGGCCGTCCGAAGAAGGGCGCGCACGGCATACCAACAATCCGGAGACGCGCATGACGAATTTTCCCGAAGTCGCGGGGCGGATGTTCAACACGCCGCTGATGCTGCACCCGGCAAAAGCCGATGTCATTGCCCGGGCGTTCGGTCCGCGCGTGCTGGGGACCGCCGAAATCGAGGTTCGCGGCGGCGAGAGTTTCGGTCTCGTGGGCGATCCGATGGGTGAGTGGGGCGACGACAGCGCGCCCCGCGAGCACAACGGCATCGCGATCATCGAAATCGAGGGATCCCTGATCAACAAGGGCAAGTGGATCGGCAAGTCCTCCGGCCAGACCACATATGAGGGCATCATTTCGCAGGCAGACCGGGTCGAGGAAGACCCGTCAATCCGGGGCGCAATTTTCGAGGTAGACAGTTTCGGTGGCGAGGTCACGGGCGTCTTCGATGCGGCCGAGCGCCTGTTCGAGTTGTCGCAGGTGAAGCCCACGATTGCGGTCCTGACGGATCATGCGTGCTCCGCCGGCTATCTGCTGGCCGCGGCGGCGAGGCAAATCGTTATTCCGACATCCGGGATCTGCGGATCAATCGGCGTCATCTCCATGCATGTCGACATGAGCGCATGGCTCGCGAAGGAAGGCCTGAAGGTCACGATCCTCAAGGCCGGATCGCGCAAGGCCGACCTCAACCCCTACGAGGCTCTCCCCGAAGAGGTGCTCAACCGGGAACTCGCCGAGCTCGAGGAGCTCCGGCAGGAATTTGCAGCGACGGTCGCGCGCTTTCGTGCCGGCCGCCTGTCACTCGAATCCGCTCTCGCGACCGAGGCGGGTGTCTACCGTGGACAAAAGGCGGTCGAGGCAGGCCTCGCCGACGCCGTCGCACGGCCCTCACAGGTTCTCGAAGTCTTCGAGGCCGAACTGAGCCGGTCCGCCGGCTGATCCCCACATCATCGGAGAAGACGATGTCGAAACTGACCCGCAGCACCGCGCTCGCGCAGAGCGTGCTTGCCGCCATTGGCGGCCGCGGCCGAAGCCTTGAAGAGGAGCGGCCGGAAGACAACGAGCCGGAGGAAACGACGGCAGAAGCCGACGACGACACCCCGGAGGCGGAAACGTCGGAAGACGAAAATTCCGCAGAGAGCGAGGAGGATGCGCCGGAGGCGGAAGCGGAGGAAACCGACGAGACCTCGGCGAACACCAGCCGCATCCGCCGCGCCGAACAGAGCCGGATCCGCGCAATCCTCACGCATCCCGCAGCGGCATCCAATCCGGGCCTGGCGTCGGAGCTCGCATTCGGCGCCACGGTCTACTCGGCCAAGTCCGCCGGCGCGCTGCTTGCATCTGCCGGCGGCGGTTCGCGCCTCGCCGACAAGATGCAGGGTCGCAGCCCGCAGCTTGGATCCGGCGGCGGGGCCCCGAAATCCGAAAAGCAGACCGTGCTCGCCGCGGTCGGCAGCACCATCAAGGCCATGCACGGCCGTAACCGCAAGGGAGCTTGATCATGGCGACCGCCACCTTTTCCCCGAATGACCTGCTCGTCTCCGATGTGCCGGTCATCGTCCGCTACATCACGCTTGTCAGCGGCCAGAACCTGCTGCGCGGCGCTGTGCTGGGCAATATCACCACGGGTGACAAGTACACGCTGTCCCTGTCCGCATCGAGCGACGGCAGCCAGACACCGGATCTCGTTCTCGCGATCGACTGTGACGCGAGCGGCGGCGACAAGGTCGTCGCGGCGTATGCCATGGCGGCCTTCGACAGCACCAAACTGATCTACGGAACCGGCCACAACGCCGCCTCCGTCGAGGCGGCCTTCCGCAAGAAGTCCGCACCCCTCTATGTCCGTACGCTGAAGTGACGGGAAAGGACCATCACCATGGCTGACATTCTCCTGAATACGGCGGAACTGATCACGGTTCTGCCGCCGCGCGATCGCCCGGAAGGTTTCCTGCGCGACCGCTATTTTTCGACGACGGTCCTTTCCGACATGGAAGAAATCGTCTTCGATCGCATCGTGCCGGATCGCGAGCTTGCGCCGTTCGTCCACCCGGACATCCCGGGCAAGGACAGCGCGAACCGTGGATTCAAGGCCACGAGCTTCACGCCTGCCTATGTGAAGCCGCAGAACACGCTTCGGCCGCGCGGCAACATGATCCGCATGCCGGGCGAGCGCATCGGTGGCGCGGTTTCTCCCCAGCAGCGCTACGCCTACAACCTGGCGACGATGATCGACGACCAGGACCGGCGCATCACCCGCCGCGAGGAGTTCATGTGCTCGCAGGCGCTGCGCACCGGCCAGGTCGTGGTGGATGGCGAGGACTATCCGACCCAGACCGTCAACTTCGGTCGCGATGCCTCGCTCACCATCGCCCTTACCGGCGGCGACCGCTGGGGTGAAACCGGCGTCGATCCGTATGACGACATCGAGGAGTGGGTTGCGCTCGTCGGCAGCGTTGGCGGCTTCACCGCCCGTGAAGTCCTGCTCGGCCCCGGTGCGGCAGGTCTTCTGAAGCGTTCGGAGCGCTTCATGAAGGTGCTCGACAACCGTCGGCAGGACGGCGGACTGATGCAGCTCGGTCCGGTCTCCACCGGTGCGGAGGCCAGCTATTCGGCCGTCCTCGGCACGATCGGCGAGTTGACCTTCGTGCAGTACTCGCAGCCCTACACGGTCGGCGGTTCCAAGCAGAACTTCTGGCCGAACTTCGGCGTCGGCGTCTTCGATCCGTTCTCGTTCATGGGCCACTTCGCCTATGGCGCGATCCTCGACAACCAGGCCCTCCAGTCGATGGAGCGCTTCCCGGACATGTGGCACGAGCGCAACCCGTCCCGCACCATCGTCCAGACGCAGGCTGCGCCCCTTCCGATCATGCCGGAGCCGGACGCCAGCCTCTTCGCGCTCGTGCGCTAACCCTGGAGATCGTCATGACGAAGAGAACCGAGAAGTTCAACATCGCCGTCAAGTTCGGCGGCGCGATGCTCCTGCCCGGAACGCCGGTTCCGGTCGGCGGCAAGGATGGCCTGGACGACGCCGAAGCCAGGCGGCTGCATGAAGCCTTCGGCATCTGGAACGGCGGCCCCGATGCTAACGAGGGAGCGGAGGACGACGCATCCGCTGCCCTTGCGATCGTCACGGAAGACCGAGACCGCCTTGCCGGTGAGGTCGACCGCCTCACGGCCGAGAACAGCCGCGTAGAAGGCGAGCTCGCCAAGGCGCGCATTGCACCCTCCAATCGCGGCGACCTGGACGCCGAGAAGAAGAAGGTGAAGGTGATCGAGGACGAAAAGAAGGCGCTCGAAACCGAGCTTGCCAGCGCGCGTGAGGACATCGCCACCCTCGCGGAAGAGATCAAGCGCCTGACGGCCGATCTCGACGAAGCAACGAAGGGCAAGTCGTGATCGACCGGCCAGAACGGTTCGCCCGCATGGGCGCGGCGTTCGGCCGGGCCTTCGGCAATGCGGACGGGATATTCCGGATAGACGGCGTCATCGGGAAACCCGTCCGCATCATCGCCCGCAAAATGCGGGTCACGGACTTCGCGGAAGAAAGCGACCAGGACGTGGAAGCCACACTCGACAGCGTCAGTGTGTCCGCCCTCGCCGTGCCGGGTCTGACCAGCCAGCGGGACGCGGTCACCATCGACGGCGTTCTCTACGGCATCCGCAATATCGAGGACGACGGCCGCGCCATGCTGAAACTCACCTTCAGGGAGAAACTGACATGAGAAAGAAAGTCGAAGCGCTCGCCGACATGATCGTCGCGTTGCATGCCGGCGCTGATGGCGATGCACTCGCCGACGCACGCAGGGTTGCCGGCGCGATGGATAATCGACCTTGGGAGCAGCTCCCGGCGCGCCTGAAGAGCGCGATCCGCACCGACATCAAGCGTCTGATCGACAGCGGCGCTGACGCCGCCGCCTTGTCTGCCGTCGGGTACGCATCCCGCATCGTCTATCACGCGCGGCGCGATCTCGGGCTGGTGGGCTGAAAATGGCGCACCTGCGCAGTCAGATTTTTTCGGCGGTGAAAGACGTTCTTTCCGGCGTCGATGAATTCTCCGATCCCGGCAAGGTCGAGCGCGGCCGGACGTCGGCAGTGCGGGAGGATATCCTCCCTGCCCTCACCCTCACATGGGCCGATCGAGCGGAAGGGTCGACCATCCGCCCCTTCGCCACAGAAGCCGGGGCTGATGGATACGACCGCAGTCTGCCGCTCGCCATCGTCGTCCATCTCTCCGATGAGGATCCCGAAGAGGCGTTCGATGCCATTTGCGTGCTCGTCGAGGCGGCGATGGGGCAGGCGATCACGCTCGGCGGCACAGTCATCGAATGCACGCTCGCCAGCGAGCAGTTCTTCGTCAATCGCGATACCGGGCTTCCCTTGCTGGGCGGCTCCATCAACTACCTCGTGACCTACAAGACGGTTGCGGGCGATCCCGAAACAGCCGCGCAATAGGAGGCCATCATGGCACTTGGACGCACCCTTACCATCGGCCGTGAAGGTTCCGGTGGCAACTTCACGCTGGCCTGCATCACGGAGCAACGCACACTCGAGATCAATAATGAGGAAATCGACATTACCAAGCCGGACTGCGCCAACCCCGGCAGCAAGCTTGTGCTGGCGCTGATGTATGGCGTCCAGTCGATCCGCTTCAACGGCCAGACCGCCTTCGTGGACAATGTCACGATGAAGGCCATCTCCGCCGACATCATCAATCAGGTCGTTCACACCTATCAGGTCACCGTGCCCGGCGTGGGTACGTTCGAGGGCGATTGCCTGATCTCCGGCAGTTTCGCTGGCGACAAGCAGGGCGAGATGACCGCAGACCTGCGCTGGGCCTTTACAGGCACCGTCGCTTTCGTGGCGGCCACCTGATGGGGAACGCCTTCGCAAATCCCCTTCGCGGCGAGTCCGCCTGCCGTATCGGTCAGGTCGAGTTTCGCATCGCCGTCACCTTTTCCGGCCTGGTGCGCCTGTCCGAGGCCATCGCCGCCCGCTCGCTTGACGAGATCTACGCCCGGCTTCTTGCCTTCGAGCCGAAGGCCGTGGCCTGCGCCATCCGCTGCCTTGTCGTCGCCGACGATGACGACAAGGCAGCCGGCCTTGCCGCGCGTGTGCTCGACGACGGCAATATTTCCGCCGCCGACGAGGATGCGTGGAAGACGGCGATCGAGCGCGCCCTCACCTCACATGTCGCGGTCGGCCGCGATCATCGCGATGACCGCACCACAACCGACGTGGTGGCCGAGGCTCTCGGGGGAAACGTCGACAGCCCCTCCTGATTGAAAGCCATATCCGGACCCTGTTTCGCGTCGCGGTTTCGCCAGAACGCCTCGCGTGGACCCCGGAGACGTTCTGGCGGTCGACGGCCGCCGAGATGAACATGGCCCTGGAGGGGCTCGCCGGAAACTTCGGCAGTTCGCCTGTCATCAGTCGCGATGAAATCCGCCGCCTCGCCGCCGAATACGGCGAGCGTCCAAGCCTTCGCGCCCATCCGAACGCAACCATCGTTGGAGCAACCCCGTGAGCAGACCCGATATTCCGGTCACGATCAGTGGCGACGAAAAAGGGTTTCGGGCCGCGATGGCCCGCGTCAAAGGCGTCGCCGGCAGCACGGCCAATGATGTCACTGGCGCATTCGCACGCATTAAGTCGGCGGCCGGTGTCCTGCCCTCCTTTTTCGCAGCGGCCGGCATCACGACCGCCGTGACCGCATTGCGAAATGCGGCGGGGTCTATCGCGGCCGTAGGCGACGAAGCCAAGCGGGCCGGCCTGAGCCTGAAAGCATTTCAAGAACTTAAGTTCGTGGCAGAGCAGAATCGTATCGGTGTCGATCAGCTGACCGATGGCATCAAGGAGCTCAACCTTCGCGCCGACGAGTTCGTCACAACCGGCGGCGGTAGCGCGGCCGAAGCGTTCAAGCGACTTGGCCTTAATGCCGATGAACTTAAAGGAAAGCTAAAAGAGCCGTCCGTTCTGTTCGCAGAAATCATCGGGAGGTTGGGGCAACTCGACAAGGCGGCGCAAATCCGCGTGTCAGATGAAATTTTCGGTGGCGCGGCTGGCGAACGATTTGTGGAACTGATTTCCCAAGGAGAAGCCGGAATTCGCAAGACGATCAAGGCGGCAAACGACCTTGGCCTCGTCATGAGCGACGAATTGGTCGCGAAGGCTGCAGAAGTCGACCGGCAATTCAACGTCGTATCGGTAACCGTCAGCACGAAGCTCAAGGGAGCTATCGTTTCCGCGTACACCGTGCTTGCGGGTTTTGTAGACATGCTGAATGCGGTCGACGCGCGCCAGTCGAGCACGCTGGAAATGCAGCTGGCGGACAAGAAAGCGATGCTATTGAAGACCGAGAAATCTTCGGTCGCTCGCTTTGTTGTGGATGGAGCGCATGGACAGGGGATCAAGCAACTCCGGGAAGAAATCACGGAACTGGAGAGACTGGTTGTCGCAAGGAAGAAGGCGAGCGACCAAGAAACGGCTGAGCGGGCGGCGCCGAAGACAGGTCGCCTCAAGTCCCCAAAGGATATCCTGCGTGAGGCGCTCCTTGACGCACAGTTGAAGGATCGATTGTCCGATAAGCCCGGAGCATCCGAGCGCACAACAAAAGGCGGCGCGCGCAGTGCAGAGGCAGACAAAGAGGCCGAAGCCATAAAGAGGGTCGTCGAAGCCCTTCAAGGCGAGATTGAGGTCATCGGTCTTTCCGCCGTGGAGCGTGAAAAGCTCCAGGCGCTGCGCGAAGCCGGCGTCACTGCGGCAAGTAAGGAAGGCCAGCAGATCTCGGCGCTCGTCGAGCAGAAGCACCGCGAACTTGCCGCCGAGGAAGCGCTGATTGATGCCCGCGAACGCGCGCAGGAGGCGGCTGAGAACTTCGGCGCAGTGCTCGACGATCAGCTCGATCGGATTATCGCCGTCACCTTCGAGGCCAAGGATGCGCTCGCCGCGCTCGCAAAGGAGCTGGCGAACGCGGTCACCGGCGGCAAGGGGCTCTTCTCCGGACTGGCCTCGATGCTATTCGGCGGCGGCAGCCTGGCGTCAGACAGTTTCGTGCCGAATACCACGCTTGGCGACGTTCTCGGCTTCGGTGGACCGCGCGCGGCGGGCGGAAGTGTATCACCCGGACGGCTTTACGAGGTCAATGAACGGGAACAGGAATTCTTCGTGCCGAAAGTGCACGGCGACGTCATTCCCGCCAGCAAGCGAGGGGGTGACCCCGTCAACGTGACCTATGCGCCGGTCTATAATTTCACGGGCACGGCCGACGAGATCGTCAAGATCAAGCAGCAGGCCGCCCAGGACCGGGCCGACTTCGAGGGGCGTACGATCGTGGCCGTTCGCAAGGCGCAGCAGCGGCGGATCCTCAAATGACGATCACGTATCCGCTCGATTTCCTCTCGGATTTTCCCGGTTGGTCCACAGAGTTCGAGCTGGTTTATCGCCAGGAACAGTCTCGCACGGCGTCCGGTCAGACCATTGGCAAGGATTTGGGATCCCCGCTGTGGCGAGGGGTTTGGAGCAGTTGCGAGCTGACAGCAAACGAGATCGACACGTGGCGCGCGCGGCTCGAAGCGCTTGAAGGGGTACTTAAGACCTTCCGCGCCTGCCCGAGTTCCAGGTTTCGGCCCATCCTTCATCCGGGATCTTCCGCGCTCCCAACCGGAGCGCTAGCGTCGATAGGAGCGGACCGCAAAAGCATCACAGTCGCCGGGCTTGTCGGGATAATCCTGTCGCCCGGTGACCTGATACAGATTGGAGAGGGTGATCTCCATCGCGTCCTCGAAACCGCCACTGGCAATCCGACGGGCGCTTTCGAGGTCAGACCGCATATCTGGCCAGAGACCGAGGAGGACGCCCTCGTCTCCATCCGCCGGCCGTCCTGCCTGATGTCAATCGTTCCCGGGTCGATCTCGTCGGCTGTTGATCGACGCACAGGGCGTGGAACGATCAGTTTTCAGGGGTTCGAGGCCCGCTAATGCGCAATATCTCTGCTGAAAATCTTGGAGCGCTCGGCTCGCGTCAGCTGGTTCCACGCGATTTCCTATGGATCAATGCGCGTACCATGGACACCGGCGCGCCGGTCTCCGGCGGGTTCTGGTCGGATGTCGGAAACGTCGCTGCAGAAGTCCTTGATCCGACAACCGGCATGGCCGTGATCCGCAATTTTGAGGGCAGTTCGACCCTCATCAGCGTGGGTGCCGTCCCTCTCGTGGCGAACCTCTCGGTGCAGGAGACCCTGATCGAGCTTTCACAGCTTGACCCTTCTGTGGAGTTGATGGTGCGTGGCTACGATCTGCGGCAAGCGGGCGTGGAAGTATATCGCGGCCTTCTCAGCCCCACGAGCCGCCTTCTTGTTGCGCCAGCGCTCTGTCGCTTTGTTGGCTTTATCGACGAGGTCGAGATCGTAACGCCGGACGAAGGTCAGGCAGGGTCGATCAAACTGACCTGCGTCTCGCACACTCAGGAGATGACACGAGCCAACGCCGACACCCGGTCCGACGCGAGCCAGCGTCGGCGCTCCGACACCGACAATTTCTTCCAGGATGTGACGACGATCGGCGAAGTCGAGTTTTTCTGGGGTCGCCGTAGCGGCAAGATCGGGGCGAAGAAGAAATGACCATGGTCGTCAGGCGCGCTGCGCTTTCTGATAAAATCCGCGTCCTCATGATGGCAAAGGCGTTTCACGGTGTTTCCGGGGCGCCATTCCCGTTCTCGGCGCCGCATGCCGATGCCATCTTCTGTGCATCTGTTGAGCAGGCAAATCGCCTCTGCCTCGTTCTCGACGTGAACGGTGTCGCGGAAGGTGTTCTCGTCGCTGAAGCGGGCCAGCACCTCTTCGGCGATTTCTCGTTCGCCAGCGAACTCGTCTGGTGGATCGAGCCGCCCTATCGCGGCCGGATGGCGGCCCGCATGGTGAATGAGTACGAGGTTTGGGCGAAAGCGCAGGGGTGCACGTTCGCGCAACTTGCCGGCCTTGGCGGTAATCCAGCTGTCGGGCGTCTCTATGAGCGCTGCGGCTATACCGCGGCCGAGCGCCACTACCTGAAGTCTCTCTAGGAATAGCGGAACCATTCATGGCAATTTTCTCCGGCATCGCGGCTGCGATCGGCGGCCTGCTCGGTGGCACCTTCCTGTCGGGGGCCGTCGGGTCTTTCTTGATCCGGGCAGCTGTCGGCATCGGCCTGAACCTGCTTGCGAGCGCGTGGGCTGGCCAGCCGGAGAAGCCGAGCTTTTCCATACAGGGTCAGTTGCAGGCCGGCGGCGATGTTTCCCGTTCGTTTATCGTCGGAAGGACCGCGACGGCGGGCTCACTCGTCTACGCCAATACGTGGGGCAAGGCGGGCGACACGCCGAATGCCTACTTCACGCAGGTCATCGCTCTTGCAGACCTCCCGACGCAGGAGTTGGTGCGCCCGTGGGTCAACGGGGAGAAATGCTCGCTGTTGACGGACGATCCTCATGAGGATTTCGGTCTGCCCGTTGCGGAGTACCGGGACGACGGTAAAGACTATCTGTGGATCAAGTTCTACGACGGGACACAAACCGCTGCGGATGATTTCCTCGTCGGCCAGGTCAGCACTGAAGAGCGGCCATACGAGAGCACGCGGGTCGGCGTGGGCGTCAGTTATGTGATCTGCACCGCGCGCATTAACGACGAGCTGTTCACCGGTTTCCCTGCTTATAAATTCGAGGTGCTTGGCACGCGTCTCTATGACGTGACGAAGGATAGCACCGCAGGGGGTAGCGGGCCGCATCGCGCAGCCGATCCGACGACGTGGGGCGGGGACGGTGATGAACTGCCCGGCGTCCAGATCCACAATCTGCTGCTTGGTCTTCGCTTTGGGTCTGAATGGTTCTACGGCCTGCAGGGCGTTTCGCCGGTGCGAATGCCGGCGGCGAACTGGCGCGGGCAGATCAATAAGTGCCGCGCGGCCGTGGATAAGCCAGGCGGCGGAACGGAACGACAGTACCTTTCCGGTATAGAGATACAGGTCAATGCCCCTGTCGCGGACGCTGTAGAGGCATTTTTGAGCGCGTGCCAAGGTCGCCTGATCGACAGTGGCGGCGTGTACACCCTGCGCGTCGGTTCGCCCGATGACGCGGTGTTCGCGTTTTCCGATGGCGACATACTGTCCACCGAGGCGCAATCGTTCTCACCGTTCTTTGGCCTCGCGGATACTGTGAACGGCATCAGCGCGAGCTATCCCGAGCCGGCAGAAGGTTGGAACGCGAAAGCGGCGCCGACCCTTCTGCGGCCTGATCTCGAAGCCCGCGACGGCAACCGCCGCCTGCTCGCGAATGTCCAGCTCGGCGCGGTTCGACGCGCAAGCCAGGTTCAGCGCTTGATCAAATCGGCGCTTGAAGAAGCCCGTCGGGCGCGGCGCCATACCCTCGTGCTCGGCCCGGCCGCTTGGGTGCTGGAGCCGGGCGACGTCGTCGCGTGGACCTCAACGCGCAACGGCTATGACGCAAAGCTGATGCGTGTCGACGGCGTCGTCGACAAGCCAAACCTCGACGTCATCCTCGACCTGACCGAAGTCGATCCGAGCGATTACGACTGGAACCCGTCCACCGACTACGTCGCACCGACATTTGGCTTCCTAGGCCCCGTGCGGCCGACGCCGCAGGTTATCGTGGACTGGTTTGCGAGCCCCGCGACAATCAACGATGCAGGCGGCAATGCGCGCCGTCCGGCGATCAAGCTCGGGTGGAATGGCGCCGTTGACGATGTGGAGGCAGTCCTTTTTCAGGTTCGCCTCGCCGAGACGCAAGAAGTCGTCTATCGGGGGCGTACCGACGATGTCGCTGCTGGCGTAATCCTGCTCAGTCAGAACCTCCTGCCGGCGTCTGCCTATGAGGCGCGGGGCCGGTACGCACCGAACGGCAAGCGGAAAACACTTTGGTCGAACTGGCTTGCGGTCACGACGCCGGACACCCGGCTGACAGATGGTGACGTTTATCTGCCGGGCCTTCTTGAAGACATCGAGGAACGCTTTCAGGACTTCGACGACTTCATCGGCGCCGAGGTCGATGATCTGGAAAACCAGATCGAGGCGGAAACCGACGCCCGCGTCACGCAAATCGTGCAGGAGCAGGAAGCGCGGATTGCAGACGCACATCATCTGGCCGGCACGTACCGCGCGCTTATCAACGAAGTGGGTGCCGTCCGCGATCTGCTGACGAACGCGACCTTTGACAGCTATCAGCATGTCGAGCAGGTGCGCACGCTCCTCGCGACCCGCGTCAATGACGTCTATGCCGAATTCGACCAAAGAATCATCATCGCCACTGGTGACAGCAGCGGCCTGGTGCAGCGCCTCACGCGGCTGGAGACGGGCAACGCGGATCTTACCGCCCTTGTTGGACAGGTCGATACCGCCTCAGTGAACGGGCTGAATGCGCTCGCCCAGCAGATCAGCCTTCTCAGCGCCGGCACCAACAACCAGTTCGACCCCGCGCAGCTCTGGAATTTCGTCTCAACGATCGAAGGATGGACAGGCAACGGGACGCCGACTTTCGACGCTTCCGGCGCGCTGCGGCCGGCTGATCAGGCAGCCACGCCCTATGTCATCTCGCCGACGGCGCTTGCCGTGCAGGCGACGGCATACCGGCAGGTGCGCGCCCGCATCCGCAAGGTCGGCACGCCGACATGGGCGGGTTATGCCTGGTGGAAAACGACCAGCGACACGACATGGGATACCGCGCGCCGCTCGACAATCTCGGAGCCTTCCTATGACACCAACGGGTATGGTTTGCTCACCTGGCAAATGGACTGGGCTGGCACGATCGATTCCATCCGCGTTGAATTGTCAGCCGCCCAGACGTCGACCAACTACTTTCTGATCGACTGGATTGGTGTCGGCAGCCCGTCGCCGGGCGCATCTCGTGCTGAGCTGCTGGCTGAACGGACGGCGCGCATTGCGGCGGATAGCGCGCAGACGACGAACATCACGGCCCTCCAGGCGGCGATCGGCAGCCCGACTACCGGGCTCGGTGCCCTCTCGACCGCTGTCACTGCAATGGATGCGCGCGTTGATCTCCTCGAGGATGGCATCGCCGCGCATGGCGTGATCCTGGACAGCCTCGAAACCGAGATCACCGGCAAGGCGTCGATCGAAAGCGTCCAGTTGCTGCAAAATGACATCGATGCCCTCGACGCCGGCGGTATCTCCAGCATCGGCGGCGCGGTGACCTCGATCCGCAACCAACTGCTGCCTATGGCGTCACAACTGATGGAGCAGGGTTTCCAGAACTTCCTCGCGAATATGGAAAACAAGCGCATCACGGCGGATGTCGCGCAGTCGCTAACCACGCGCATCGAACAGACGAACGACAATCTGCTGGTCGTCAGCACGGCGCTGACGAAGACGCAGGCGGAAATTCCCGACCTTGCCAAGGCAACCGCCGTGCAGGCGCTCGACAGCCGATTGACAGCCAACGAAGTGCTCACCGCAGCAGCCGGAACGGCACTGACGCAGGTGAAGGCGGAACTTGGCTGGGATGAAGGCGCCGCGAGCGGATCGCGCGCGACGGCGCTCAACATCCTCGAAGCCGATGTCGCGGCGTCCTACGGTCTCGCCTCGGCGAAGAACAAGGTCTATCGCCAGAACACCGCGCCCGCCGGCACCACGGCCGTGCCGCTCGTTGCGGGCGATCTCTGGGTCGACACGGCGAACGACAATCTGACGAAACGCTGGAGCGGGTCGGCGTGGATCGACGTGACGGACGCGCGCGTGACGGCATCGGCCGCATCGATCACATCCATCAAATCCGAACTGGGCTGGGACGATGCGCAGCCAAGCGGCGGCAAGGCCACCGGCCTGTCGGTCATTCGCACCAACGTCGACACCGTCGTCGCGTTGGCGGACGCCAAAAACAGGATCTTCCGCCAGAGCGCCGCGCCGACAGGCACCACGGCAATCCCGCTCCGTGCCGGCGATGTCTGGTTCGATACCGCCAACGATAACCGTCCGAAGCGCTGGAGCGGATCGGCATGGGTTGACGTATCCGATGCCCGCGTCCAGGCGACAGCCGAACTGGTGCAAAGCATTTCCGCCACGGTGGATGACAACTCGGCGAATGCGCGCTTCCGCATGGCAACCGTCACAGGTCCGACCGGTTACGCGCGCATCGCGGCACGGGTGAAATACTCGGCATCCGGGGTGGAGAGATCCGCCGGTTGGTATGTCGACGTTCCGAGCAACACTGATCTCGACAGTGTGTTTTTGGTCGAGGCTGACCAGTTCGCCATTCGCAACGGCAGTGCCAAGGACAAACCGTTTATCGTCCAGGGCGGCGAGGTCATCATGAATGTTGCGAATATCGGCACTGTCAATGCAGGCGTGATGCAGAGCCTCAACGGCAAAATGCGGATCGATCTCAACGCCGGTACGATCAGGATTTCGTCATGACGGAAACACTCATCGGCTTCGATAGTACCGGCGTGGCGTGCGTCAAGATCACGAAGGGCACCTATGACCCGATCACGACGAGCGACGCCCGGCGGGAGCGGTTCTATTTCAGTTCGAAGTGGGCGAACCAGCTGACGACGCCAGAGATCGTTGACTGCCCATTCGTTGCCAATTCTGGAGGGAATGACCGCGTTGTCAGGACCCCGGCCGGATCGAACAATTCCACATTCGGTATCATGCGGGTCGACGGCCCGTCGAGCACGGGTAGCTCTGCCTACACGATCCGTGGGCCGGTGCAGTTTCCGCAAATTCGATACAACATGCCGGTGTTCGATCTCATTCCGATCTGGAGCGCAAACGGTAGATATCGCGGCGTCGACATGACGGAGCGATCGTTTGGTGCCGAATACGGCCCGGCTGGCGTGCTGGGTGGATACAACGGGACGGGCGATCAGGGCACGTGGGCTCGGCGCTTCGAAACCTTCGATGCAAGCTCTGCCTTCAACGTCGACTATGGCATGCGCTTCTTTTCGACGTCCTACAACTCGAACGCCAATGGCTCCGGCTATGACCAGGTTCTGATCGTGTACAACCTTCCAGGAAACAACACCGATCTCGATGGCGACCCGTCTCCGCCCAGCTCTGCGGGGAAAGAGACCGTCTTGATCTCCTCGACGCAATGCAAGGTCGCCAAACCTGGTTATGACGTGAACGTCGCCACGCCATCGCAATTGGCGTTCGACGCGACGGGGCGGCCTTTGAATGTCGTCGCCGCGGCCGATATCGCAATCCCGGTTGGTTCTTCGTCCTACGATACGGGGGTCACGCTGCCAGCGCTCACCGCCATCGACATGTCCTGCTACGACAGTTCGGACATCTACTATCCAATGAAGCTTTCGGACGGCAATTCGAACTACGGGGTGGAATACTGGACCGACGGTTCGTTGGTCCGGTTCAACAACACGAAGAAAGCCTGCCGAGCGCGCTTTATTGTTTATGGCTACGACCCGCGCGGGCCGTCGTCGGGCGTAAACGACGTTCTGAAGCAGTTCACGGCCGATGGTGAGAACGTCATGCAGCTGTTGCGACCGGGGGCAGCTAACCCGCCACGGTTCAGCGACATCATCATCGATACCCGCCGGCCGGTCATTCAGATCCTGGCGGACGGCTACTTTGACGTTCCGAACCACTCGGGAAGCCTGACCACGCCGACGGCCACGACGGTGGAGTATGACGCGGCCGGGTTCTTCCCCTACGTCAAATACATGACGGTGCACGGCTCCGGTCTTACTGAGGAGGTGCGGGCTCCGCGCGTGAACAGGCGATTTCAGAATAGCCTGTCGGACGGCGGCCTCTCCGGCGACGGGTCGTACTGCAAATACAATCAGACGCAGGCGACCTTCTACACGGCCAAGGGGCGCCCCCGGTACACCTTCTATCGATCGTCCGGCGGCGGCTCGATCGTCAACCAAATGGACGAAAAGCCGATGGTCGGCATCCGCTGGTTCGTTCTCGGTATCCCCCTTCCGTAGCTCTGGAGATTTCCATGTCCCAAATCAACATCCATCCTGCCGTGGCACGGCAGGAGGACGCGGCGCTTATTGCCCATTACCAAAACCGAAACCTGCTTCTCGCCCAGATGGTCGCAGAACAGAAAGCCGTCATCGACGACATGGCGGAGGAGCGCGCGGCTCTCGCATCGCGGCTGGATGAACTCCAGGGCCGGATAGAAGCCTTTGGCCCGGCAGCCGATATCGAGCCGCCGCCTGCCGAGAGCCGGCAGGAGGATTGATCCATGGCGCTTCCAACGAGTTACAACACGGGTACCGCTTCGGTCACGGCGAACGATACGGCAGTGACCGGACAGGGCACGAGCTGGCTGACGGGCGGCGTCCAGGCTGGCGATCTCTTCGTCGCCGCTGGCTTGCAGGCCGAGATCCTGTCCGTCAACAGCAACACCAGCATCACCCTCGCGGAGGCGTGGCCTGGCGCAACGCGCGCCACCGCCGCCTACCGCATACGCTTCACACCGGACGCCGTCCGCGGCCTGACGGCGATGAATGCCGTCTTGTCGAGCATCACGAACGGCCTTCTCTATGCGTTCTCGCAGCTCGCGTCGGCGGCCAACAAGATCGGCTATTTCACCGGCGCCGGGACGATGGCGCTCGCCGATTTCACGGCCCATGCGCGCGCCTTTACCGCGCTGTCGGGCGGCGCTGGAAAGTTCTTTCGCTCCACCGGTGCCAACACCGGCGTCATGCAGGACATCCTTGGCACTGTCGCGCAGTCCAGCGGCATCCCGTCTGGGGCACTGGTCGAGCGCGGGACCAACGCCAATGGCGAGTACGTCCGCTTTGCCGACGGCACGCAGATCTGCTGGCTGCGTAACGTCACGGTCACGGCCGGCTCGGCTTTCACGTGGACCTATCCGGCGTCGTTCTTCAGCGCGGCGACAACGTCGCTGTCTGTCGTGTCGAGCTCTACGGGCGCGGCCCGCGTCGCAGGCGGTCTGCCGGCGGCATCGAGCGCGGCGATCAACCTTTGGACAAGCAGCACTGGCGCCGAGGTGTCGGGCGGCGTGAACCTGGTCGCGGTAGGAAGGTGGTTCGTGTGATGCAGATTGTGTTTTCCCCGCAAAGATCCGATCAGCCGCTCATAGTCGTAAAGGCCGGCGACAGCCTGACGATCAACGGCGAGGTCTTCGACTTCACGAGCTTGCCCGACGGCGCCGAAATCCCGGCCGGCGGGGTTCCTTGCGAATGGATTGTCGGGCCGGTGCAGCGTATCGACGGCAAGATCAATCTGACGCTCCTGTTTCCACACGGGCCAAACCCCTCTCTCGCCGTCGCCTTCCCGGAAGCGATCGACGATGCGCAGGACGGCCCCATCACACTGCCAGGCGGCGAGGTCAGTCATGTGGGCGCCTGATCCGAACATGATCATCACCGCCGAAATGAAGGCAACGGCGGCAACCGCTGCACTTATCGCCATCTACGAGGAGGCCATCCAGGCCGTCGTGGATGCCAAGCCCCGCGAGCGCGCCTTCCGTGACGGCGTCACGCTCGCCTCCTATGCGCTGTCGACGATTCCCGCATGGCAGGCGCAGGCTCAAGCGTTCATCGCGTGGCGCGATCAGGTGTGGGCCTTCACTTATGTCGAACTGGCAAAGGTTCAGGCTGGTGAGCGTGCGCGCCCGACTGTCGAAGCCTTCGTCGCAGAACTCCCGACACTGACCTGGCCGGACTGAAGGCCGAAACCTCAAGAGGAAATCCCATGATCGATATGAAGCAGGTGCAGGAGCGCCTGAGCGCGCTCGGCTATTATCTTGGGCCGACCGGCGCCGACGGTATCCCCGGGCGTAATACCACCAAGGCCATCGCTAACTTCCAGACCGACAGGGGGCTCGACATCAAGAACCCCGGCTCGGTCGGACCGAAAACGCTCGCGGCGCTAGGCCTGTCCGAAACCGCAACCGTCATCCCGCCGTGGATCGAACTTGCGCAGCGCAAGATGGGGCTGCACGAGGTCCGCGACAACAAGGAACTGAAAGTGTTCCTGAAGAGCGACGGGCACGCGCTGGGCGATCCCGCCAAGCTGCCCTGGTGTGGCGATTTTGTCGAGACGTGCATTGCCGTTGCCCTGCCGAACGAGGCGATGATCGCCAATCCCTATTGGGCACTGAACTGGCTGAAGTTCGGGCGGGACGTACCGAAGGACAAGCCCGTCCTTGGCGCGATCGGCGCGGCCGAGCGCAACGGCGGCGGCCATGTCTTCTTCGTCGTCGGCCACGACAAGGACAATTATCACGCGCTGGGCGGCAACCAGTCCAATAGCGTCAGCATCGTCAAGATGCCCAAGAGCCGGGTGAAGGGCCTGCGCTACCCGCGCACCTTCACCATGCCGGCCAAGCCGCTCGCCTTAAGCACTTTCAACGGCAAGATTTCCACCAACGAGGCATGAAAGGATCTCCCATGCTCGACAAGCTTCTCTCTCCGCTGACGACGGCCTCGTCGATCGGCGTCACCATCCGCTACCTTACGACTATCATCGGCTCCATCATCGCGATCCTCGGCGTTCTCGGCTGGCTGACGCCGGAGCAGTCCGAAGCGCTGACTAAGCAGGTACCGGAACTGCTCGCCGCCATCGGCGCGCTGGCCGCCGCGATCATCCCGCTCTACGCGATCTGGACAAAGTCGAGTTCCGATAAGGCGGCCGCCGCCGCCAAGGCGATCGACAAGGAAATCCCGCCGTCAGCGCCGGTGGTGATCCAGACGCCGGGCGCTGCGCCGGATATCCGTATCGCGCCAAAGTAAAGCGGTTCACACGATTTTGGACGTCGCCCCTCGCGTGCACACGGCTCAGCCGGTGAGGGGCGAACTCAGCAACGGCACGCGGGGCGATGATGACAGGACCGGATGATATGACCAACGGCAACGGCCAAGACGTGAACAGGATCTACACCGATGCCTTGACCGCTCAGCTTGGCGAGCGGGTGACGAACCTCAATCGGCGGCAATCGGATCTTGAAACGGAAATGCGCTCCGGCTTCAAGCAAATCGAATCCTCCATGACATCGATGTCGTCGGAGATGCGGAGTGCCGTCGCCTCGCTGTCGACAAATCTGGCCGAGAGAAACAGGACGCCGTGGGCGATCATCATTGGCTTCTGCTCAGTCAGCATCACGATCCTTGGCGGCCTCGGGTTTCTCGCGCTCCAGCCGATCAAAGACAACATCGCTCAAATTCGCGATGACGGCAAAGTCCTCTCGGCAGGCACCTCTTCGGCCCTCGCCTCGATCGTCGACAAGATGGTCACTCAAAAGGAAATGGAGTGGCGAACGGCTCGCGGCCAAGAAGATCGCCAGCGGATGGAGGCCGGGCTGAAGGAGTTGCGCAGCGAGCAAGTTCCCCGTGGCGAGCACGAGCGCGTATGGGCTTCTTATGATCAGCGATTTTCGGACCAGCAGCGGCAGATCGATGAGGTGAAGCAGGCCCAAGGTTCTGTTTATGGTCAGCGTGACATCATTCTGGATCTGAGAGGGCGGCTTGACCGGATCGAGCGTCAGCGCCTCAGCGGGTCTCCCGGCTGATCTCACGGACACCGCGGTAGACCGTGCGCATCAAGCGGGCCTATGTTCTGCGCCACGATAGCCGGACGCTCTCCACTCCTTGCCAAGCCCTCGTCGTACCAATCTTCGACGGCCTTGGCAGCGGAACGGCGTCGAGCCGAAGTAGATCGATGCGTACGCAGCGCCTGAGTTCTCTATTGATATAGACCGCGGACATGTGCAACTCATATCGACTGTCAGTACTGTTCGCACCAAGCAGGGGCATTAGATGCGGGGTATTATTGTAATGCCAGGTGTCTCGGTACGGTTGCCCAAAGGTGTGACCCTCGGCGGGGGTGCCGATCCTCAACTGCTAAGGGCATGGCTTCTTTATTGGGATGAGATTGTATATCCTGAGCCCGGAAGCGCATTCTATGTAGGTCTGGGTGATGACATCGACTACTTAGAAAGTTTGTCTGTCTTTCGTCGCCATCGGATTGACATCGCCCACGGCGAAGTCGTTGCCGCTACCATCGCAGCAAGGACTAGAACGTTCGAACAACTTGAGCAAGCAGCGCCTGGCGCTTGGGCCCTTGCGTCAGGCCCTGGGGCTTGGGATGGGCCGGAACAGCAAGATGCGCGAGCGTTGCAGGTAAATATGGTCAATGCCTTGCCGATACCAAATATAGATGTGCCGTTAGATGATATTCTCGCTTTTCGAGTAAAAAGAAGAGATCAGCGTGAGGCATTGATGTCACACATCAATGATACCTATCAATCCGTTTTGCGGGCGCCCGACAGGCCACTAGCGGAACACGACGCTTTAGAGAGGTTGGCACGTTCGGCTCGCGAGCAGCTCGAAGTTGTCCAAGAGGCTGGGTTTTCGTTTCGGCTCGGTGATATAGCTTCTGATTTTAACCTCGCTGCCGCTGCTGTCGCCGGAACGGGCTCGCTCTCCCTTGGCGCGAGTTGGCCGGCCGCAATTGGGAACAGCTTGCTGGCTGGGGCTAGTGTTACTATTGGTACGGTTTTCGGGCTGAAAAATCGCAAATCTGCGCCCACTCCGTTTCAGTATGTCGTTTCTTATCATAACGAAATTTTCGGTATGATTTAGGTGGTCGTGAGCCTACACATTCCCTCCCGCCGCATTCCGCCGCGGATAATTGGCGTATGGTCGGTCGGGCTTATCGGATAAAGACGTCCGCTTCTTCGGCTGCTCTCAGGAACGCCTCTCGCGCAGCGTCGGGCGCTTCATCTCCTTCCATTGCTGCCAGACACGTTCTCAGGGCCGCCTCATAGGCCTCGCCGGCATTGGCCGGCCATTTATCCATCAACGCTCTCGCTGCCTCAGCAGTGCTGGTTACGGTCCAGTACTTGCCCAGCTTGTTGGTCTCGAACGTGATCGGCTCTTCCCAGTTTCCATCGTTCATGGTGCCAACTATTCCGGGTCGGCCGCCGGGTCTGGATCTTCCATGTAAGCCAGCGCCTGGTTCTCGGCTACGCTCTTCAATGAGGCATAAGCGATCTCCGGTGCCCAGCCGGCCTGTATGATGGCATCGACGAGATCGCGCACGGGAACATCGATCGCCAATTCGCAGTCGATCTGCGCGTACGCGTCATTCATCGGTTTGCGTGGGGAGGGGATGGACACTGTCATGGCGCACTCCATTCTATGGAGTCGAGAACTGCGCTGGTGGCAATCTGTTCCGGCTAGGCATCAGCCTACCAGCCCATGTAAGAGCCAAGAGCGGCATAGGCGGCAGCGCCGTTCAACGCCGCCGCCGCAAACAACGACCAGATCGATGGGCGCATCACCGCTAGCAATGCGGAGAATACGGCAAGAGCCGAGACAATGTAAATCATAGCGAATTGACGATCGGCTCGGGCCGGCCTTGGAACGTCGCTTTGTTCACGTCCCGGCTCACGCGGTGCATCTGCATTTGGGCGTCAAGGTGATGGGCTAGAATGCCGATGAGGTCCTCAACTGGCGTGGCCGGGTTTAGCCAGGCATCGAAAACGGACGGATCCAGAATGATCGGCATCCGGTCATGGATTTGGCTAATGGGATCGACCGCCGGCCCGGTGATGATCGTGCAGCTCGTGACCGGGGTTTCCATTCTCGTGTTGTGCGCCCACAAGCCGGCAAAGGCATAAGGGGCGCCGCCCGGCATCTGGATCAGCCACGGGTCTTTGCCGCCGTCATCAGCCTTTGTCCATTCATAGAAGCCGTCGGCCGGGATGAGGCAGCGGCGCGCCTTGAACGCGTCTCTAAATCCGGGAGTCGTCGCCACCGTTTCGATGCGCGCGTTGAACATCGCCGCCTTGGACGGTTCCTTGGCCCAGTGCGGGATGAGCCACCACCGACCGTCGTCAACGACCTGATTGCCTTCGCTATCGAGTCGGATAAAGGGTACGGTTTGTGTCGGCGCTATGTTGAACCGGGCCTCTGTGTTTCGGGCCTTCATGTTCTCCGTGAGGCGGTAGAGCGCGACAAGCTCGCGCCACGGCAGCATCTGCGTGAAGCGTCCGCACATGGTTCCTCGACTAAAGTTTGATCTTGCGGATGGAGGCGGCCGTCCGCTCGTTGCATTGCATGGCAAGGACGTGGTGGTCCGCCAAGGAAGCGATCGCCACGCAGGCTTCGCCCTCATCCCATCCCGCCTGAACTGCCTTCCAGATCAACTCCTGAAACGCCGCTTCAAGCTCCTCCTCACAGAGCAGGAACCTGTCCTCGTCTCGTTTCGTAGATCTTGGTCCCAGAATTTCCATGGCCGCCTCCAGTCGCCAAGATAGCGCGGAGCCTTAAACTGGCAAGGCGGCGTATTTCGCTTTGACCGGTTCATCCCAGTAGGGATAATGCCGGGCACACCACCATCGCGGCGCCACAGATCGCGATGCAGCGAAACCGAACCCGCCCCATTCCCCGCAACCGGGATATTCGCACCGGTGATCCACTATGCCAGCCGCGGCATGTTGTTTGGATCCGTTCTCGTCCGACATTCTATCTTCCCTTTGCTCTGGCCTATTGGTCGCTCAGCGGCGCCGCGCGTTCCTCGGCTCCTCAATAAGGATGTTCGCTTCAAGGAGGCAGGGAAACCGCGCCAGGCATTGCGCTGTTCCCGCGTCGGCACAGCCGATCGCAAGCCGGCGCCTTATTTCCACGAACTCGACGCTGGCGCCGAACTTCTTCACCAGAGCCTTGCGGTCATAGACGCCATGCCGGTCGCACCGTCGGCAATCCATGTCGATCTTCTCACCGCGGAAGTGTCGCAACTTCGGGAGCGTCATGCGAACCTCGCGTGATCCAGGCCATGGTTGTCTTTCACGACCTCGATCCGTCCTTGGTCGTCGCATGCCCCGACTACGACATTGAAGCACTCGCCTGCACGCGCCCGCATGAGTTCGACCATCCAACGCGGCCGCCCCAGCCCATCGACCGGTAATGGCTCTGAGGGGATAATGGAGACACGCCAGCGGGTCGCCGACGCCGTAGGCTGGCCATAGTCTGTGGCCTCCGACTGGCGCCGCCAGCGACGGACGATCAGCCCCATCGTCCCCTTTTTCTCTGCCGCGAGCTGTAGCCGTCGAGATGCTACCATGGGCAGGCGCACCAGCTCAGAGACGACAACCGATACCCCGCCGAAGCTGATTGCTTCCTCGGCGTTGTCCATTGCTCCCTCTTCATTGTCACTTTGGACGAAGATCACCCGATCCATATCGAGGCCGACGTGTGCGAGTGCAGGGAAAAAGAGGTCATCCCGGACGTAGCACCAGACGACTGGTCCGTTCGCCCGGGACGCGATCCCGGCGGCAAACAAAGCCGCCGCTGCGCCGTTGACCGCGTCACTACCGCCGCCCGCGATTTCATGAATGGCCCCGAACGAAAGACCTCCTCCAATGCGGTCATCGATCTCGCGACATCCGAAGGGCAGGCGGACGCGCTGCCGAGCCACTCCGCCGCCGATCGCGTCGATCTGCTCTTGAAGGGCAGCAATCCTTGCAGCATTCGAAGAGGCCATCGTCAATCCTCCAGCGAGACGCTGTCAGGATCTGGACGCCATCCGCGCGTATAGCCGCGGCTCATCGCCTTCGAGCAGATAGCGATCTGGCCTCGAAGGTGCCGGCAGTCCTGCAGCAGCGTGGCGATTGTCGCCAGCGCGTCGCCGTCATGCCATGCCAGGGCCTCGTCAATCTCGCTGGTCTCTTCCTGTTGTCGTTCGATCGGGCGCACGTCGTCGTTCTCCTGTGTCTCGTGCCACAGTAGGCATCATCCCCTAGGTTCCGGATTGGCGCCGCATCGCCGGTTGTTCTTAATATGTTCTCATCAAGGGCGGAGTCAAGAACCGCTGCTACAGGTCCGCGTCGAACTGGTACCGCCCGAGCGTATCCGCCACGATGCGGCCAGCGTTGGCGTTCGGATGCACGTAGGTGCTGAGAAAGACTTCAACGCTCCGCCATCCGCCGGCAACCATCGTTGTGCGGATGTCCATGCCAAGGCTGATCGCCGTCGTCGCGAAGGTGTGGCGGCCGCAGGCGTGGCTGGATTTGTAGCTGATGCCGGCGCGTGCGCACACCGCGCGAATCCTGGCATTCACGGCCTGCCTTCCTGAGTAGCCGAACACGCGATCGTCCGGCCGCGCATCCCTCTTCAGCGCGGCGAGCCGGGCCGACACTTCTTTGCTGAAATCCTTCTGCACGTTCGTCGAGGTCTTCGTCTTCAGGAGAAGGGCGGCGCAACGCGCAAGGTCCACCTCGCGCCAGCGCAACTCGATCGCTTCCGTGACGCGCGCCGCGGTCGTCGACATGAAAAGCACCAAGGCGGCCAGATGCATCAGGTCGTCTTTCTGGCATTGGCGCACAAAGGCATGCAACCATGTTTGCGATGCTGGTGCTTTCCGCTTCGGCGGGTCTTCCCGGAAACGACGTATGCTGAGCGGCTGGCACCATCCGCGATCGGCCGCATGTCGCAGGACGGCCTTGGCGGGTGAGATGGCCTGCCGGTTTCGCGTGGCGTTCTTTTGGCGCGGATAGAGGGCTATCGCCATCTGCTGAACATCGAAGGGAAAGATTTCGCGCAAAGGCTTAGGGCCGAAGTAGGAGATCAATCGAGGCAGATAACGACCATCCCCACCCTGTCGCTGGAAGCTCTCGGCGGCGTCGGCGAATGTACGCCCCTGCCCCGCCGTCGGCCGGAACGCAGAGAGAACATCCGTGGCGTTTTCCGTGTGAATTTCTGTCTGTGGAAGTCCCACCGATAGATAATTCTCCACTTTTGTTCTCCGTGCCTATTTTTGGGCTTGCGTCCAAAACGTTGAGACTATAGGGGTTTCGTCGGTCCGGAATGTAGCGCAGCCCGGTAGCGCACTTGACTGGGGGTCAAGGGGTCGTGGGTTCGAATCCCGCCATTCCGACCATTTTTCTTTCTTAAATTCCTCCCCACGCTCGCAGTTTCCCAATGGAACTTTGCGGCGCTTTGCGCGTTTATCTGCCGGCTACCGCACCGTGTAGCGTTCAAGGCTTGAGGAGATTGGAATGGAAGACGCAAGCGTAGGCTGGATCGCAGCGATCATCATCGGCGGTATCGCCGGCTGGCTCGCCGAAATGTTCATGAAGAGCAATATGGGCTTGCTGATGAACATTGTGCTCGGCATTGTCGGCGCGGCCGTGGCAAACCTGCTGCTCGGCCTGATCGGTGTCTCGCTCGGCGGCTGGATCGGCTACCTTATTGCCGGCTTTATCGGAGCCTGTATCCTCATCGCCATTGCCCGCGCCATACGGCGCTGATGCCATTCATTTGACGCCCGGCATAAAAAACGAGCCCGGCCCCGCATATGCAGGGCCGGGTCGCCAGCCGACTGGAGGATCAGGCTAACTTAGAACGAGCGCTGGAAGCGGACGATACCGCCCCATGCGCTGCCGTCGGCGTCGCGGTCGCGATAGACGACTTCCGGCGTAACGACGAAGCCCGGAACGACTGTGAAGGCGACGTTGGCATTGGCAACGAAGGTTTCGCTGTCGTCATAGGCGAGCTGCGCGTTGAGCTTGACGCGATCCGTCAGGCCGACCGATGCACCACCCCAGACAGCCCAATCGCCGCCCCAGTTTGCGTAGGCATTCTTGATATCGCCATCGGTGTTCCAGCCCCCCATTGCGAAGACCGAGACGTTTCCGAAAGTGCCATCGAGACGGACCTTGATTGCGCCTTCTTCCATTGCCGAATCATAGCCGCCGACGATGCGAGCGCTAAACGCTTCGCTTGTGTAACCGACACCGCCGACGATGTTCGGGATGTAATCATGGCGGCTCTGGTAGACGCTACCCGGCGTGCCCTTGCCAAAAATGGCCTCGGCGGCAGCCTTGGAGTCGGTATCTTCGAGCGAGATCACGGCTGTGATGCCGGAATCCGACTTATAATTGTACTGGATGACGTTGGCATCATCCACACCGAAGTCGATCTGATCGTCGATCAGCACGGCGCCGGCATAGTCGGTGAAGGTGAGAAAGGCCGAATCGGTCTTACCGACGCGGAAGCCCGCGAGATCGATATAAGCATGTTTCACGTCAAGCGACGTGTCACCCTGACGCCAGTTGAAGCGAAGTTCGCTGTAAGTTTTCAGCGCACCGTATTCGGTGTCCGAAGCCGTTGAGAGGCGAAGATCGAAGCGCGAACGCGTGTCCCATTCGTCGCCGAGCGAACCGTTTGCCTCATTGGCATTGAGGCCGAGCAACTCGCCGCCGCGGGCGTCCATGCGAACGTAGCCGCCGATCTTGAGGCAGGTTTCCGTGCCCGGAATATAGAAGTAACCCTTGCCGAACGCGTCGCAGACGCGCACATATTCCATCGGCTCGGGCTCGGCAGCGACGATAGCGTCTGCGGCGTGAGCGCCCGAAACCGTAACGAGGGCAGCGGCGGAGCCGATGAGGAAGCCCTTGATATTCATTTTTACTCTCCGTTTGATTCATGGGGCCGGACCCCTCTCCGCAAGACGATGTGCCTCGCGGATGCCCCGACCACCGGGCAGGCGGAAGTGCAATCCCGCAGCCGGCTGGCAGGAAATTACCCAGACGAAGAATGGCCTCAATCGCCAAAGCGAATTGTGACTGAAGTGTGACGACAGGGGATGATTGGAGCGTTGCCGGAAAGACACGCATTTCGCGCATGCGACAGTTTCATGACGAACTTTGGTGAATTTTATAAAGTTATTTCAATATTATAACAGGAACGAATACATCTTTTGATGGAATATTTTATGACAGATTTAGGCAAACGCGAAGCTACAGCGTGACGTGCGAACACGACTCGCATTGGTCCCATCTATTTGATCGTGATCAGGGTGCGCAGCCGGTTGACGGAAATACGAAGAGTGCGGGCGGCTACTGGCCGCATGACAAAAGGGTGTGGTGGGGAATCATTCGGGTTTCAGCGTCACCGGCGGAAATCAACGCCAAAGGCAAATCTTTCCGCTCCTTCCCGTCAGGAATGCTGCCGCCGCCTTACGAGAGACAGCCCATGCGCATCCACAGGATCATAGGTTCAATAAACCTATAGATCAGCGTACCTGATCAAGCAGGCGCTTGCATTCCAGAAGATCGTAGAGCGCTTCCTGCAGGAGGGCGCGGTCTTCCTTGCCGACGCTGGTCCTGCCGAGCGAGATTTCCGGCGCATCGTCACCGCCGCCGACGAAGGAGAAGAAGCGGCGGCTGCTTGGGGCCTTGGCGCGGCCGACGATCTGGTCCTCGTCGCTGCCGGCCTTGGGCGGCGTCGGCTCCTCGTGGCTTGCCGCCGCCAGCGCCTCAACGGTCGCCAGATCGCCGCTGGCGATCGCCGCGACGAACTTGTTGCCATTGAGCTTCAGGAGCTTTTGCACGCCCTTGATCGTGTAGCCATGATCATAGAGCAGATGACGGATGCCCTTCAGGAGATCCACGTCTTCGGGACGATAATACCGTCGTCCGCCACCGCGCTTCATCGGTTTGATCTGCGTGAAGCGCGTCTCCCAGAAGCGCAGCACGTGCTGCGGCAGGTCGAGATCGTCGGCGACCTCGCTGATGGTGCGGAAAGCGTCCGGACTCTTGTCCATTGTGTCCTCGATGAATGCTAACAACGCCTCTCTAGCAGAAACGGCGTCGAGTCGCTTTCATTTCAGCGGGTTGCCAGACGATATTCAAGTTTCAAATTGCCTAACGGGCATGAACCCAAGCAAAAACGCATCGAATCTCACGAGGAGCCGGTGGCGAACACCACGCCCCTCGCGATCAGGTTGCCGTCTTGCAGCGTTTCAATGAGGACGGAAAACCGCCGATTCGCCGCTCAGGACGCGGGAGACGCAGGCTTCTGCTTGGCCTTGCGCGCAAGATGCTGCTTCAGCACCCGCTGCTTCAACACGTTCGAAGCCTTGAAGGTCATAACGCGGCGCGGCGAGATCGGCACTTCCTCGCCCGTCTTCGGATTGCGGCCGATGCGCTCGTTCTTGTCGCGCACCTGGAAGGTCGCGAAGGAGGAGAGCTTGACGCTCTCGCCCCGGACGATGGCGTTGCAGATCTCGTCGATCACGGTTTCGACAAGCTCCGCCGATTCGGTTCTGGAAAGGCCGACCTTACGGAAAACCGATTCGGCCAAATCTGCACGTGTCACCGTTTTGCCGCTCATCGTCCCTCACCGATTTCCCATTGAAAGCGCATGGTTAGTGGCAGGAGAGTATTGTCCTTGCCCCCTTCGGTCAAGCGGTGCGACGGCAACACCCTCGCCTACCAGCGAAGCAGCACCGCGCCCCAGGTAAAGCCGCCGCCCATGGCCTCCAGAAGCACGATGTCGCCTTCCTTGATTCGCCCGTCGCTGGCGGCTGCGGCCAGCGCCAGCGGGATCGACGCGGCCGATGTATTGCCATGCTGGTCGACGGTCACGACGACCTTTTCGAGCGGAATGCCGAGCTTCTTGGCCGAGCCGTCGATGATGCGCTTGTTGGCCTGATGCGGCACCAGCCAGTCGATATCGTCGGCCGTAAGGCCGGTCGCATCGAAGGAGGAGTAGACCACGTCGGTGATCATACCCACGGCATGCTTGAAGACCTCGCGGCCCTCCATGCGCAGGTGGCCGACCGTGCCCGTCGTGGACGGGCCGCCATCGACGAAGAGCTTGTCGCGGTGCGCACCGTCGGAGCGCAATTGCGTCGTCAGCACGCCACGATCCGCATTGGTGCCCGCTTGCTCCTGCGCTTCGAGAACGATGGCGCCGGCGCCATCGCCGAACAGCACGCAGGTCGTGCGGTCCGTCCAGTCGAGGATGCGCGAGAAGGTTTCCGAACCGATGACCAGCACGCGCTTGGCGAGGCCGCCGCGAATATAGGCATCCGCCGTGGTCACCGCATAGACGAAGCCGGAACAGACCGCCTGGAGATCGAAGGCGAAGCCGTGATGCATGCCGAGGCGGTTCTGGATATTGACCGCCGTCGCCGGGAAAGTATTGTCCGGCGTCGACGTCGCGACGATGATGAGATCGATATCGGCCGCCGTCAGGCCCGCTTTGTCGAGAGCGGCGCGTGCCGCACCTTCGCCGAGCGAGGCCGTCGTCTCGCCCTCGCCGGCGATGTAGCGCTGCTGGATGCCGGTGCGCTGCACGATCCACTCATCGGACGTGTCGACCATGCTTTCCAGTTCGGCATTGGTGAGCACCCGCTTCGGAAGCGCCGTTCCAAAACCGCGGACCACTGAACGGATCATTCTATACCTCGTCGCTCATGCCCTGGGCAGCGCCTTCAACGGGGCGGCCGGCATGATATTTCTGCAAATCGTTTTCGATCTTCTGCTTCAGGCCATTGCGCGCCATGTCGTAACCGACATCGACGGCCGCCGCGAAGCCTTCGGCATCCGTGCCGCCATGGCTCTTGATGACGATGCCGTTCAAACCAAGGAACACGCCGCCATTGACCTTGCGCGGATCCATCTTTTCGCGCACGCGGTCGAAGGCGCTCTTGGCCAGGATATAACCGAGCTTGGCAAGCCAGGTGCGCGACATGGCGGCGCGCAGATATTCCGCGATCTGCCGCGCCGTGCCTTCCGCAGCCTTGAGCGCGATGTTGCCGGCAAAGCCTTCCGTGACCACAACGTCCACCGTGCCGCGACCGATATCGTCGCCTTCCACGAAGCCATAGTAGTCGATCGTGTCGAAATTGGCCTCGCGGATCAGCTGGCCGGCAGCCTTCACCTCTTCCTGGCCCTTGATCTCTTCCACGCCGACATTGAGCAGGCCGAGCGTCGGCTTGTCGATCTCGAACAGCGCGCGCGCCATGGCACCGCCCATCAGGGCGAAATCGAAGAGCTGGTTGGCATCCGCGCCGATCGTCGCGCCGATGTCGAGCACGATGCTTTCCCCCTTGAGGGTCGGCCAGATGCCGGCAATCGCCGGGCGCTCGATATTGGCCATCATGCGCAGGCAGAACTTCGACATCGCCATCAGCGCACCGGTATTGCCGGCGGAAACCGCGACATCGGCCTGGTCCTTGGCGACCGCATCGACCGCCTGCCACATGGAGGATTTGCCACGGCCGCGGCGCAGGGCCTGGCTCGGCTTCTCATCCATGGCAACAGCGACGTCACAATGATGGAAGGTGCTTGCGGCCTTCAACTTCGGGTGCTGCGCCAGGATCGGCTCGCATTCGGCGACATTGCCGAAAAGGACAAAGCGGATTTCGGGATGGCGCTCAAGGGCCTTGGCTGCGCCAGGGATAGCGACCTTCGGACCGAAATCGCCTCCCATGACGTCGACGGAAATTCTGACCACGCGTGTCTTGCCTTACTTCTCGTTTTCCGGCGGCGGAGAAGCCACCGCAGCGGAATTGCGCCAAAATACCGCTTTTCGCGGGGTGCACAACTGAATTATCAGGCGCTCATGGAGCCGTTCAGTCTTTTTTCCAGTCCTTCAGAACGGCAAAAGGCGACGGTTTTTTGTCCTCCTTGTCGCTGCTTTCGATATGGCCGGAAAAGGCGATATCGGGCTTACGCGGATACGGCTCGATGGCAAGTGCTGCATATTCGGCCGCCACCGCACCGGCGTCGATCGTATCGCCGGTGAAGATTTCAGGGGCGTCCGGCCCGTTGGGATCGAGCAGCATTTCGCCGGTTTCCGTGGCGATCGGCATGCGCGCGAGCTTGGAGCCTTCCGGCACGAAGACCGTTTCGACCGGCTCGTCGATATGGGCTTCGACGGGATCGAGCGTCACCACGCAGGCCTGCACGATATCCGCCGTGACGCGGCCCTTGAGGCGCACGCCGTCCCGTTTCCAGCGCTGCACGGTGAAGGTCGCGGCAAGTGCATTCACCTCGAGCACCGACCAGAGTTCGGCCAGACCGGCCCGCTCTTTGTCGTTGGCGCTCAACGTCACCTCGACAGGGTTCACCGAGATATGGCCGACCTTGACCAGATAGGAGAACGGCGGTTCGTCGTCTTTCTTCATCGTATTGCCTTCCGGCCGCCCTCAGGCGGCGTGTTCGTCGCGGCCGGGCTCGATAACCGTGAGCACGCCCGTCTTGATGTCATCGTCGCTGACCGCGGCCATCGCCGCCTCGGCCGCGAAGAGATAGTCCGCCAGCCCCGCCATGGCAGGCGCGCCGTCCCCTGCTTCCGGGTAGATATTGCGCCGAAGCGCTGCCGCAAGCGCCTCGCGGTTGCCGCTATCGAGGGCCGCAGCATAGGATTCCAGCCGGCCGTAGAACATGCCGGCGAATTTCTTCATGCGCTTGGGCACGCCGACATCGCCGACGCCGAGCTCGCGAATCGAATGATCGACGTCCTCGAAAAAGGCATCGACGATCTCCTGGGCGATCTCCTGGCCCGAGGTGCCGCCCGTCCGCGTGCGGCGGAAGTAGAGGATCAGTACCGCCGACAGCATTTCGAAACGGCCCATCACCGTGTCGGGAACGTCAAGCGCTTCATAGAGATAGGGATGGCGCGCGGCCGTCGTCAGTGTCGCATACTGCTTTTCGACGATGCGCCGGTTGCCGTTTTTTTTGCCGAACAGGCCGAAAATCATCATAAAGCCTAGTTTTGCCCGATTCAAACCATGGAGCCGTTGCAAGTCATGTTGCATGAGGCTTGAAGCTGGTTTACCGAAGCAGGCATGAATTGCAATGGCTGCGCGGCCATCATAGTCCCTGGGATGTTGTGAAGAGAGATGCTGTGAAGATGAAGCTGTTGCGTAACGCCGCCATTGCCGCCACCCTCTCCGTGTCCGTTCTCGCAGGCTGCCAGGGCACCGGCGAAGTCCTGAACCAGGGCTATATCGTGGACGAGCAGACGTTGGCGCTGGCACCGGTCGGCTCCTCGCGCGAACAGGTTCTCCTGTCGCTCGGCTCGCCGTCCTCGACCGCCACCTTCGACAACGAGGTTTTCTATTACGTTTCGCAGAAGCGCACCCGTCCGGTCGCCTTCATGAAGCCGAAGCTCGTCGAGCAGAGCATCCTCGCCGTCTATTTCAACAAGGACGGCAATGTCGAACGTCTGGCGCATTACACGCTGCAGGACGGCAAGGTCTTCGACATGATCTCGCGCGTCACGCCGACGGGCGGCGCGGAACTCACCTTCCTCGGCCAGCTCTTGAAGGGCGGCGCGAACCCGGCCAGCATGGTGCAGAACGCGCTCGGCGCGCAGAAATAAGCATCGGCTTCTTCCATACGGAATCAAAAAACCGCGGGGATCGCTCCCCGCGGTTTTCTTTTGCGCACCGTGCTAATCAGGCGAGAACGGCAAGCAGCAGCAAGGCCACGATATTCGTGATCTTGATCGCCGGGTTGACGGCGGGGCCGGCAGTGTCCTTGTAGGGGTCGCCGACGGTATCGCCGGTCACGGAGGCCTTGTGGGCTTCCGATCCCTTCAGGTGACGCGTGCCGTCCTTGTCGACGAAACCGTCTTCGAAGCTCTTCTTGGCATTGTCCCAGGCGCCGCCGCCCGAGGTCATGGAGATCGCCACGAATAGGCCGTTGACGATGACGCCGAGAAGCGAGGCACCGAGCGCTGCAAAGGCCGAGGCCTTCGAACCGGAAATGAGCAGCACGCCGAAATAGACGACGAGCGGCGCAAGGACCGGCAGCAGCGACGGCACGACCATTTCCCGGATCGCCGCCTTGGTCAGGAGATCGACCGCACGGCCATAGTCCGGACGTTCCGTACCGGCCATGATGCCGGGCTTTTCCCGGAACTGGCGGCGCACTTCCTCGACGATCGAACCCGCCGCACGGCCGACGGCCGTCATGGCGATACCGCCGAAGAGATAGGGGATGAGACCGCCGAAGATCAGGCCAGCCACCACATAGGGGTTGGAGAGATCGAAGGAGATCGTGCCGACGTCCGCGAAGTACGGATATTTTTCGCTGTTAGCGGCGAAGTACTTCAGATCGTTCGAATAGGCGGCGAAGAGCACCAGCGCGCCGAGGCCCGCCGAACCGATCGCATAGCCCTTGGTGACGGCCTTGGTCGTGTTGCCGACGGCGTCGAGCGCGTCGGTCGACTTGCGCACTTCCGGCGGCAGATGGGACATTTCGGCGATGCCGCCGGCATTGTCCGTCACCGGTCCGAAAGCGTCGAGCGCCACGATCATGCCGGCAATGCCGAGCATGCCCGTCACCGCGATGCCGGTGCCGAAGAGGCCGGCGAGCTGGTAGGTGGCGATGATGCCGCCGACGATGACGATCGCCGGCAGCGCCGTCGATTCCAGCGAGACGGCGAGGCCCTGGATGACGTTGGTGCCGTGACCGGTCACCGACGCCTGCGCGATGGAGTTCACCGGACGCTTGTTGGTGCCGGTGTAGTATTCGGTGATCACGACGAT
The DNA here is from genome assembly GCF_049199205.1 of Shinella sp. M31. NCBI lineage: Bacteria > Pseudomonadati > Pseudomonadota > Alphaproteobacteria > Hyphomicrobiales > Rhizobiaceae > Shinella > Shinella sp. M31. The sequence continues at coordinate 89,850 of NZ_JBLZPH010000152.1, forward strand.
GAGCGCCGTCACCACGAGGCCGAGGAGGCCGCATATGAAGAGGTTCGTGCCGGTAATTACCTTGTCGTCCACGATGCCGATCTCGCCCCAACCGACCGTCAGCGAGGTCGCGGCGCCAAGGCCGAGAACCGACAACACGCCGGTGACGATAAGACCCTTGTAAAGGGCGCCCATGATCGAGCCGTTCGAGCCGAGTTTGACGAAGAACGAACCGATGATCGAGGTTATGATGCAGGCGCCGCAGATGGCCAGCGGATAGATCATGGCCGAGGCGAGCACCGGCGCGCCGGCGAAAAAGATGGCGGCGAGAACCATGGTGGCGACGACAGTCACCGCATAGGTCTCGAAGAGGTCGGCCGCCATGCCGGCGCAGTCGCCGACATTGTCGCCTACGTTGTCGGCGATAGTCGCCGGGTTGCGCGGATCGTCTTCTGGAATGCCGGCTTCCACCTTGCCGACGAGGTCGCCGCCGACGTCGGCCCCCTTGGTGAAGATGCCGCCGCCGAGACGGGCGAAGATGGAGATGAGCGAAGCGCCGAAACCGAGCGCGACGAGCGCGTCAATGACCTCGCGGGAGGCCGGCTCCTGGCCGAGAACGCCGGTGAGCACCCAGTAATAGATGGAGACGCCCAGAAGCGCGAGACCGGCCACCAGCATGCCGGTGATCGCACCCGACTTGAAGGCGATGTCGAGGCCGGAGGACAGACTGACCGACGCGGCCTGCGCCGTGCGCACATTGGCGCGGACGGACACATGCATGCCGATGAAACCGGCAACGCCAGACAGGACGGCGCCGATCAGGAACCCGATGGCGGCCGTAGCGGAAAGAAGCAGCCAGGTGCCGACGAAGACGACAACACCGACGATCGCAATGGTCTTGTACTGCCGGGTGAGATAGGCCTGCGCCCCTTCCCGGATATAACCTGCAATTTCCTGCATGCGGGCATTCCCCTGGTCGGCGGCAAGCACCGACTGTGTCGCCCAGATGGCATAGACCACCGAAAGCAACCCGCATGCGATAACGCCAAACAATATGGTCATTTCGCTCTGTCCTCCTAGGAAGCCACGGGGTCCTCTCCCCGCAGCCGATATGCGCCCGCTCCTGCTTGCCTCCTCACAAGACAGGGGCCGGCGCGCGGCCAGAGTGCGTTTGCGAATCGGTTGCGTCAAGTCGCCGCACTGCGGCAACCGCTTCTAGAAAACGGATTTTTTGGCGGCGACCGATCTGAACCGATTAGACGGCGGCGCGGCGATTGCGCAAAAGCAAAAGCAGCACGAGACCAAGGCTGATGCCGGTGATCGGCCAGAACAGCAGGTTGATCGTCTGCCAGCCATAGGCGTTGAACACCTTGCCCGAGGAGAACGAGGCGAGCGCCACCGCGCCGAACAGGATGATGTCGTGAAAGCCCTGCACCTTGTCGGCCTCCTGCGGCCTGTAGCTGGAGGCGACGATGGCGGTAGAGCCGATGAAGCCGAAATTCCAGCCGATGCCCAGCAGGATCAGCGCGCCCCAGAAATTCCAGAGCGCGATGCCGGCATGGGCGACGGTCGCGCAGCCCATCAGGATGACGAGGCCGGCGGCCACGACCTTCTCCGCGCCGAAACGCTGGATCAGCATGCCCGTGAAGAAACTCGGTGCGAACATGGCGAGCACGTGCCACTGGATGCCGAGTGTCGCCATTTCCGGCGAGAAGCCGCAGCCGATGACCATGGCGAGCGGGGCGCCCGTCATCATGAAGGTCATCAGCGCATAGGTGGAGATGCCGCAGATCATGCCGGTCAGGAAGCGCTGCGTCAGCACGATCTCGCTGAGCGGCCGGGCCGCCTGCCCGCTCGCCACGCCCGCCGCCTTATGATCGGGCAGGCGCAGGAACAGGAAGAGCACGATGCCGGACAGGCAGAGCGGCGCCAGCGCCACGAAGGCGCCGGCAAACAGCACCGGCTCGAACAGGTCCTTGGTGAGGATCACCACTTGCGGGCCGAGGATGGCAGAAATGACGCCGCCGGCCAAGATCCAGGAAATGGCGCGCGGCTTGTAGAAGGAGGGCGACGCATCGGCGGCGGCAAAACGGATTTTTTGCGTGAAGCCGCCGGAAATGCCGATCAGCACGAAGCCTGTGGCAAACAACCAAAAATCGCTACGGAAGAGCGCAATGGCGGCAAGAATGCCGCCGGCAGCGCCGATCAGGGCGCCGACGATGAAGCCATAGGCGCGGCCAAGCATGCGGGCGGCGATCGCCACGAAGACGGCGCCGAGCGCCACACCGATGTTGAAACCGGTCAGCGGGGCCGTCGCCAGCGATTTGTCCTCGCCGAGCAGGTTGTAGCCGGCAAGCCCGCCGATGGAGAAGGCGATCGGCCCGGCCGAAGCGAGCAGCGCCTGCGCAAACATCAACAGGAAGACATTGCGGCGTGCGGCCGAAAGCTCCCGTTCAAGACCTTCGACCGACCCCGTGTCCATGCTTGCCTACCGTTATTTGCGTGTCTCTGGCCGAAGCTGCTTGGCGATACGGTCGAGCACCGCGTTTACCAGCTTGGGCTCTTCATCCTCGAAGAACGCCTTGGCGATCTCGACATATTCCGTGACGATCACCGCGATCGGCACGTCCTTGCGTTCCTTCAGTTCGAAGGTGCCGGCACGCAGGATGGCGCGCACGGTGGAATCGAGGCGCGACAGCGCCCAGTCGTCCTGAAGGGCGGTGCCGATCAGCGGGTCGAGCATGCGCTGGTCGCGCACGACGCCCGAGACGATCGAGCGGAACCACGAGGCATCGGCCTTGAGATAGGTATCGCCGTCGACTTCCTGGCCGAGCCGGTGCGTCTCGTATTCGGCGACGACTTCGAGCACGCCCGAACCGCCGATATCCATCTGGTAAAGCGCCTGCACAGCGGCAAGGCGCGCCGCACCGCGCTGGTTGGCCGGCTTTACCGGCTGCTGATCCTTGTCCGTGCTCACTGTTCGCCGCCCAATTTCTTCTTCAGGTCGATCATCGTCAGGGCCGCGCGGGCGGCAAAACCGCCCTTGTCGCCTTCCGAGCGGCGCGCGCGCGCCCAGGCCTGCTCGTCATTCTCGACGGTCAGGATGCCGTTGCCGATCGGCAGGCTTTCGCTGACGGCGAGATCCATGAGCGCACGGCTCGATTCATTGGCGACGATATCGAAATGGTAGGTCTCGCCGCGGATGACCATGCCGAGCGCGACGAAGCCGTCATACAGGGTACCGCCGTTGTCCATGCCGTCGAGCGCCATGGCGATGGCCGCGGGGATTTCGAGCGCGCCCATGACGGTCACGATATCATAGGTCGCACCGGCGGCGTCGAGCGCGCCCTTGGCGCCTTCGAGCATCGCATCGGCCATGTCGTCGTAGAAGCGCGCCTCGACGATGAGGAGATGGGGAGTATCGGTGTTGGCCATGAATCACCTGAAAATTGGAGGCAGGCTACGCAAATGCGGGCGGAAGCGGGGTCAAACCACGACGGGCCGGGCTTGGCAAGAGTTTTCCACCGGATGCGGCCATTTGAGTCCTCCCCGCCGCGGGCCGCGCGCGTTGCGGCATTGACACAACGGAACAAAATGGGAACAATGCGCCATTGTCAAGAGGAAGACAGGAATGAGCACCCAGATATCGCCCATCATCGCGCTTGCCAAGCAGAAGCTGGAGCACTGGACGCAGGGGAGCCTCTACGAAAGCACCGATACGGCCTTCGGCAAGGCGCTCGGCCTGAAAAACCTCGGCATCAGCTATAGCGAGGTGCCGCCGGGCAAGTCCAGCTGTCCGTTTCACAACCACCATGTCGAGGACGAGCTTTTCGTTATCCTGGAAGGCCACGGCACCTATCGTTTCGGCGAAGAGCGGTACCTGTTCGGCCCCGGCGATGTGCTCGGCGCGCCGGCCGGCGGGCCGGAAACGGCGCACCAAATCATCAACACCGGCACGGTGCCGCTGAAATATCTCGCCATCTCCACGATGGCGGCGACCGAGATCTGCGAATATCCGGACTCGGGGAAGTTCCTGGCAAAGACCCGTCCGGCCACCGGCGGTCCGACCACCTTCAGCAGCATGCGCCGGCATGGCGAAGAGGTCGATTATTGGGACGGCGAGCCCGGCGCGTAAACATCAGGCGGCAAGCGAGACGCGGTTGCGGCCAGCGCGTTTGGCCGCGTAGAGCGCCTTGTCGGCACTGCTGAGCAGGCTGTCGAAGCTTACGCCGTCTTCCCGGCCGAAGGCGATGCCCGCGCTGACGGTGCAGGTGATGCTGCGCCGGCCGACCGGGATGAGCTTTGCCGCTAAATCCATGCGGATGCGCTCGGCGATGCGCTGGGCGCGATCCGGAACCGTGCGGTCCAGCACGACGATGAATTCCTCGCCGCCGAGGCGGGCCATGCAGGCCGCATCGCAGGCGTCGCGCAGCACATCGGCGAAGACCTTCAGCACCACATCGCCCGCGGCGTGGCCATAACGGTCGTTGACGGATTTGAAATTGTCGAGATCGAAGGCGATGGCCGCCATATGCGGGGTCACGGCTTGCGCGTCGTAACGATCAAAGAGCGCACGGCGATTCAACAGGCCGGTCAGCGCATCCGTCATCGCGGCGCGATGGTGGTTGCCGGCAACGCGCCACTGGTTGAGTGCCAGCGACATGGCGCCGATGCCGCTGATGCCCATGATCGCCACGATCAGATTGAGGTTTTCCGCCCAGTTGTCGGGCGCATGACCCATCACCCATTTGCCGTCATGGATGAGCACGCCGGCACACAGCAGGAAAGACAGTGCCGTCAGCAGATAGAGGATCACGATGCCGGTCAGCGGCAACGGAGCCTCCGCCCTGCCCCGCCAATATTCGCGCGCAGTCGCGACGACGCAAGCCGTGATCAGCAGGTTGAGAGCGATGAAGGCAAGGCCGTCATAACCGCCGATCAGCCACGGCAGGGACATCGCCGCGCAGGCGGCAAATACGCCGACGATACGCCGCCGCGCGCTTTCACCCGTGCGAAAGCGATAGGCCGCGCCGTAAATGAAGGAAAAGCCGAGGAACTGCAGCAGGAAGGCCACGCAGCCGACAAGCACGCTCGCGTGCTCGATATAGACGCTGTAGATCACCACGGCCGGCACGATGCAGCCAATACCGATGGACCAGGAGAGCAGGAAACGCTCGATCTTCGCCGAGAGCCAGGAGGCAAAAAGCGTTGCCGACAGGCAAAAGCCGGCAAGCCCGATGGCGAGCAACAATGTGTTGTAGTCGGGTACCATCCCCGAGGCCTCCAGCAGTCCAATGCGCGGACACTAAAAGCCGAGAGGTATCGATATCGTTACCATGACAGTTGCAAACACCGCACCGCACCATTCCGATCTGGCACATAACGGGAAAGAGTCACGCGCCGGTCACGCCTTGGCGGGAAACTCCGCAAGCCGGGCCGCATATCGCGCCATGGTGTCCACCTCAAAATTGACGAAATCGCCGGCCTTGCGCTCGCCCCAGGTGGTGACTTCAAGCGTATGGCGGATGAGCAGTACGTCGAATACAGCACCATCGACCGCATTGACGGTCAGCGAAGTGCCATCGAGCGCGACAGAGCCTTTCGGCGCGACGAATCGCTCCAGCCCTTCGGGGGCGCGGATGCGGAAGCGCGTCGCGTCGCCCTCGGCCTCGACGGAGAGGATTTCTGCCTTGCCGTCGACATGGCCGGAGACGATATGGCCGCCGAGTTCATCGCCGATCTTCAGCGAGCGCTCGAGATTGATCTTCGTGCCGGCCTTCCAGCCGGCAATCGTCGTCAGGCGCAGCGCTTCTTCCCAGGCTTCCACCTCGAACCAGCGGGCATTGGCGCCCTCTTCCGGCAGAGCGGTAACGGTGAGGCAGGTGCCGGAATGGGCGATGGAGGCGCCCATGTCGATCGTCGCCGGATCATAGTTCGTGCGCACGCGCAGGCGAACCCCCTCGTTCATGGGCTCGACCTTCTCGACCGTTCCGATATCCGTGACAATGCCTGTGAACATCACTCGTCTCTTTCGTATTCTTCAAAAATATCCGCGCCGTAGCGCGCCGTGCCGCGCAGCGAAAAGCCCGGCGGCATCTGCCCGGACACACATGGGGATGCGACCCCGTCCTTGCCAAGGGTGCCGGCACCACTGAACAGCAGGATGCGATCGACAAGATCCGCATCGAGGAAGGATTGCGCCGTGCGCGCGCCACCCTCGACGAGCAGCGAGGAAATGCCGCGCGTGGCAAGCGCCGTCAGCAGCGCCTCGAGCCGGCGCGGATCGCAGATCAGCACCTCGACGCCCAGCGTTTCCAGGGCATCCCGACGTGCGGCAAAAGCAGGATCGTCCTTGCCGTCCTTCGCCGTCACCACGATAACGGGCACCAACAGAGCCGTTCGCACAAGCTTCGACGCCGGTGGCAGTTCCAGCCGCGGATCGAGCACGATCCGCACCGGGGACCGGTTTTCGAGACCCGGCAGGCGGCAGGTCAATTCGGGATCGTCGGCGAGCGCCGTACCGATGCCGACGAGGATCGCATCGGTTTCGGCGCGCAGCACATGCACCTGGCCACGCGAGACCGGCCCTGATATCGCCACCTGGCCCGCACCGAGATGGCCGAGCATGCCATCGGCGGAAACGGCAAGTTTCAGAGTCACATATGGCCGCTTCTTGGTCTGCCGAGTGAGGTACGCAAATAGCGCCGCTTTGCCGTCCCTCTCCAACAGGCCGGTCTCCACAACGATGCCGGCATCGCGCAACATGGAGAGCCCCCTGCCCGCGACACGCTCGTCCGGATCGGTCACGGCCACGCCCACGCGTGCTACGCCGGAGGCGATGAGCGCATCGGCGCAGGGCGGCGTCTTGCCATGGTGCGAGCAGGGTTCGAGCGTGACATAGGCGGTTGCCCCGCGCGCGGCATCACCGGCCATGGCCAGCGCCTGCGTCTCCGCATGCGGCCGCCCGCCGGGCGCCGTCACGGCGGAGCCGACGATCACGCCATCCTTGACGATGAGGCAGGCGACGGAGGGATTGGTGGAGGTCAGGCCGAGATTGCGGCGGCAGAGGCGGATCGCCGCTGCCATAAAGCGTTCGTCGCTGGACACGACGCCCGACATCTAGCCGTCAGCGCCCGGATCGCGGGCGATCTTGGCGGCGACTTCCGAAAGGATCTTTTCGAAGTCGTCGACATGGGAGAAATCGCGATAGACCGACGCGTAGCGCACGAAGGCCACGTCATCGAGCGCCTTCAGGGCTTCCAGCACCTGGAGGCCGATTTCTTCGGAAGAGATTTCCGTCTCGCCTGAGCTTTCCAGCCGGCGGACGATGCCTGAGACCGCGCGTTCGATGCGGTCCCGGTCGACAGGCCGCTTACGAAGCGCGATCTCGAAGGATTTCAGGAGCTTGTCGCGGTCGAAGGGGGCCTTGCGGCCCGTCTTCTTGGCAACCATCAGCTCGCGCAGCTGCACCCGTTCGAAGGTCGTGAACCGACCGCCGCAATCCGGGCAGATGCGCCGGCGGCGAATGGCGGCCCCGTCCTCTGCGGGACGGGAATCCTTCACCTGCGTATCTTCCGAACCGCAATAGGGGCAGCGCATCTGGCTTCCTTACATATAAGTGTACATCGGGAAGCGATCCGTCAGTGCGACGACCTTTTCCCGGACGGCGGCTTCGACGCCGGCATTGCCCTCGTCGGAATTGGCGACCTTCAGGCCGTCGAGAACCTCGACGATGAGGTTACCGATTTCCTGGAACTCGGCTTCCTTGAAGCCGCGGGTCGTGCCGGCCGGCGTGCCGAGGCGGACGCCCGAGGTGACGAAGGGCTTTTCGGGGTCGAACGGGATGCCGTTCTTGTTGCAGGTGACGTAGGCGCGACCAAGGGCTGCTTCCGCACGCTTGCCGGTCGCGTTCTTCTTGCGAAGGTCGACGAGCATCAGGTGATTGTCGGTGCCGCCCGAAACGATGTCGAGGCCGCCGGCCTTCAGCGTCTCGGCGAGCGCCTTGGCGTTCTTGACGACCTGCGCGGCGTAATCCTTGAATTCCGGCTGCAAAGCTTCACCGAAGGCCACAGCCTTGGCGGCGATGATGTGCATCAGCGGACCGCCCTGGAGACCCGGGAAGACTGCCGAGTTGATCTTCTTGGCGATCTCCTCGTCGTTGGTGAGCACGACGCCGCCGCGCGGGCCGCGAAGCGACTTGTGCGTGGTGGTCGTGGCGACGTGGCAATGCGGGAACGGCGACGGATGCTGGCCACCGGCGACGAGACCGGCAATGTGGGCCATGTCGACCATGAGATAGGCGCCGACTTCATCGGCGATCTCGCGGAAGCGCTTCCAGTCCCAGATGCGGGAATAGGCGGTGCCGCCGGCGATGATGAGCTTCGGCTTGTTCTTGCGGGCCTTCTCGGCGACGTCGTCCATATCGAGCAGGTGGTCGCCTTCACGCACGCCGTAGGACACGACGTTGAACCACTTGCCGGACATGTTGACCGGCGAACCGTGCGTCAGATGGCCGCCCGAATTGAGGTCGAGACCCATGAAGGTGTCGCCCGGCTGGAGCAGCGCGAGGAAGACGGCCTGGTTCATCTGCGAACCGGAGTTCGGCTGAACGTTGGCGAAGTTGACGCCGAACAGCTTCTTGGCGCGCTCGATGGCGAGTTCTTCGGCGATATCGACGAACTGGCAGCCGCCGTAATAGCGCTTGCCCGGATAGCCCTCGGCATATTTGTTCGTCATGATCGAGCCCTGGGCTTCGAGCACGGCGCGCGAAACGATGTTTTCAGACGCGATCAGCTCGATTTCATGGCGCTGGCGACCGAGTTCCTTCTGGATCGAGCCGAAAATGTCCGGGTCGGTATCAGCAAGGGAACGCGTGAAGAAAACGTCGGTGGCGGAAGACTGGCTCATCCTCGAGGCTCCTTAAGGGTGGGTGGCACGGTGTTTATCGTCCTCGCATGGCAAGGGCAATATCCGCTCCACGGTTTGCGCCATTTCCGCGCGTGTTATGCGATAAAAACGACAACGCGCCCGAAGCCAAAAAACAAAGGCCCCGCATTCCACCGGGAATGCAGGGCCTTTGAAAAAGTCGGACAAATCGCCTTATTGCGGCAGAAGGTCCTCGTCCGGTGAGCCGGCCGGCTTTTCCGTGCCGATGCCGCTCTGGAGCGCCAGTTCGGTCGCGCCGTCCATCTGGTAGATATCGTCGCGGAACTGCACGACGCGGTCGCGTGCCGACCAGGCCGAGATATAGACGAAATAGACGGGGACTTCGACGGCCAGCTTGATCGGCGTGTTGACGCGCGTGTTGATGACCTGCTCGATCTGGCCGCGCGACCAGCCGGGCGTATCGCGCAGCAGCCAGGTCGTGAGGTCGCGCACGTTCTGCACGCGCACGCAGCCGGACGATTCGAAGCGCATCAGCTTGTTGAACAGGCCCTGCTGGGGCGTGTCGTGCATGTATTCGTTGTTCGGGTTGTGGAAGTTGATCTTCGTCGAGGACATGGCGTTGATCTTGCCGGGGTCCTGGCGGAACATCAGGTTTGGGGCCTTTTCGGCGTTCCAGTCGACCGTTTCCGGCGCCACTTCCTGGCCCTTGCCGTCGATCAGGCGGATGTTGTTGCGCGCCAGATAGGTCGGGTCCTTGCGCATCAGCGGCACGATGTCCTTTTCGACGATCGAGCGCGGCGCGGTCCAGTAGGGGTTGAGGGTGACGTCGTAGATCTTGGAATTCAGGATGTGCGTCGGGCGGCTCAGGCGGCCGACCACGGCGACGTGACGCGACACGACGCGACCGTTTTCCACCGCCTCGATGTAGGCCGCCGGAATGTTCACCATAACGTAACGCTGGCCGAGATCGCCCGACATGGTCTGCAGACGCACCATATTGGTGTTCAGCTGGGCAAGACGTGTCGTGGCCGGCACGTTCATCGCCTTCAGCGTATATTCGCCGAGCACGCCGTCCTGCGGCAGGCCGTGACGGGCCTGGAAGCGCTTGACCGCGCCGTCGACATACGAATCGAAGGAGTTGGACACGCCGGCGGAACGAGAAAGGTCACCGGAAATGATCAGGCGCTGGCGCAGCGCCTGCACGGCGGGATCGACCACGCCGAGCTCCAGTTTCACGCTGGAGCTGACCTGCGGCCAGCCGCCGCTCGACACGATCTGCTGGTAATCGGAAATCGCCTGCTGGATGTTCGGGATCGCACCGGCACCGAGGATCGGATTGTTGGACTGGACGCCGGCGGAGGAGCGCGATGCCTGGGCGTCGAACTGGTCGTCCCAGTTGCCGCGGCGGGGAGCATTGAGGACATCGTCAAGGGCCGTCTGGGCCAGCACGGGGCCGGCAACAGCAGCAGCGCCGAAAGTTGCAGCGGAGCGCAGGAATGCGCGGCGCGAGAACACATCAATTCCGGTTTTGCGAGACATCTATCCTACCATCTCCTGAAGACGCCGTTCAAAGCGGCGGGTGCGCCTGGACACATGACCCAAGGTCATTACCCGATGCAGCTATCATGAACAGGGTTAACAAACGCAAACCGGCCCTGCCGCCCGCGCATACCTTAAGCCCAGCGTCCGGGTGTCACAGCAATATGGCCAATTCGTGTCTCGGGCCTCTCGCACAGCGGGAAGTCTCTGGAAACACACGAAGATGTGAGCCCTATCCGCTGATCGTGAACGGCAAAAGCCGGACGCGCAGGGAACGCGGCCGGCTTTTATGGAGGAGGTCGAAATGTCGTCCGGAATTACAGGCGGTAGAGGATCGAGTCGTTCCAGAAGCGATCGAGACGCTGGAGCAGCTTGTTCATCTGGTTGAACTCGCCTTCGCCGATGCCGCCGACCTTCTGGATCGAGCCGATATGGCGCTCGTAGAGCTTGGCGACGGTTTCGGCGATGTCCTGGCCGCTTTCCGTCAGGCTGATGCGGACTGAGCGACGGTCGATGCGCGAGCGCTGGTGGTTGATGAAACCGAGATCGACCAGCTTCTTGACGTTGTAGGAGACGTTCGAGCCGAGGTAATAACCGCGCGAGCGCAGTTCACCGGCGGTCAGTTCGGAATTGCCGATGTTGAAGAGGAGCAGCGCCTGGACGGCGTTGACATCGGAACGACCGGCGCGGTCGAACTCGTCCTTGATCACGTCGAGCAGACGGCGGTGCAGACGCTCGACGAGGTGGAGGGATTCCAGATAGAGGTTGCGGATCGCATCTTCCTGCGCGTCGACAACCGGGGCCTGCTGCGGCTTCATCTTGGTGTTCATCGTTACTGCCTCACTGTTTTGTTTGGCGGTGTGGTTTGTTTTCCCGCCTTGAGTGAGAACCTAACGAATGCATCTAAAATTCTACTTAAACCGCAGGCTTAACAGCGCCTTACCGGAAGGCGACCCTGTCTCAGGGTGAATCAGTTCTTACCGAACGGGCCTGCCTGCGGCGCTCGATGAAGAGCGCTGCGCGGAAAAGGACGAAGAGAACGGCGATCGCGACATGCAGGAGAACCAGCATCCGGTCGATACCGAAAATCGAGGGATAGACCTCGTGCATGGCCACTTCCGTCGCCGCTGCGACCAGCCAGATGACCGGCCCCCAGGAGACGAGAAGCCAGAGACCCACAGCCGCCACGGGGAAGAGCACGGCCAGCGCCGTATAGGCCGCCTTCCAGGCCGGCGGCAGCAGATCGAAACGGCCCTGGCCATTAAAGGAGAAACCGGTCAGCATCGCCCAGTACTGCAGCGCAAACCATAGCGCGCCGACTGCAGCAAGCCGCAGGAACAGCGTAAACAGCGTTTCGATCAGGCTTGGCCTCGGGCCCTTGGCAGAATCAGCAACCATGCGGCGGACAGTAAGGGCAAGACGGCCCGGCATAAAGGCCGCAGGCGCGATCATGCACGGCCATATGCCGCATGCCCTCTTACCGCTGGCGATTTGATTGCCGGATCGAGCGTGATATGAGGCGCAAATCGGATCGCGTAAGGGAAATGGCATCATGACCGGCAGCAGGCACATTGTCGACGATATCACCGGCGGACGCCGCATGCGGCGCAACCGGAAGGCCGACTGGACACGCCGCCTCGTGCAGGAAAACCGCCTGACGGTGGATGACCTGATCTGGCCGGTCTTCGTCGTGCCCGGCGGGAACGTCGTCGATCCCGTCGCCGCCATGCCGGGCGTCAACCGCATGAGCATCGACAAGCTGGTGGAGGCAGCGAAGGAGGCCGCCGATCTCGGCATTCCCGCCATCGCCACCTTCCCCAATATTGAAATGCACCTGCGCGACGAAACCGGCTCGCACTGTCTCGTGGCCAACAACCTCATCAACGAGGCGACGCGCGCCATCAAGAAAGCCGTGCCCAATATCGGCGTCATCACCGATGTCGCACTCGATCCCTTCACCAGCCACGGCCATGACGGCGTGCTGCGCGGCGACGTCATCGTCAACGACGAGACGGTGGACCTGGTGGCGAAAGCCGCCATCCTTCAGGCGGATGCCGGCTCCGACATCATCGCGCCGTCGGAAATGATGGACGGCCGCATCGGCGCCATCCGCCATGCGCTCGATGCAGCGGGACACCAGAATGTCGGCATCATGTCCTATGCCACGAAGTTCGCCTCGGCGTTCTACGGCCCCTATCGCGATGCGATCGGCACGGGCGGCCTCTTAAAGGGCGACAAGAAAACCTATTACATCGATCCCGCCAACGGCACCGAGGCGATCCGCGACGCGGCCCTCGACGTCGAGGAGGGCGCCGACATGCTGATGGTCAAGCCCGGCCTGCCTTATCTCGACATCTGTTGGCGCATGAAGGAAGCCTTTGGCCTGCCCGTCTTCGCCTATCAGGTCTCCGGCGAATACAGCCAGATCAAGGCCGCAGCCATGAACGGCTGGATCGACGGCGACCGAGTCATGCTGGAAACGCTGCTGGCCTTCAAGCGCGCCGGCTGCGACGGCATTCTCACCTATTTCGCGATGGACGTCGCGCGGCATCTGGCGAAGAAGGGCTGAGCCCGACGCTGCCCCTCACCCCTACCCCTCTCCCCGCAAGCGGCGAGAGGGAACGTGCCGAACGCAGGGCACCGGATGGAGGAAAACGGCGCGGCATATCCCTTCTCCCCGCCTGCGGGGAGAGGTGGCGGCAGCCGGATGAGGCGCTATACCGTACGCACCGTTGTTTTCCCCAAAACCATCCCCATATGTTCTGCATGATCCACCACGGAGACAGGCAGATGAGCGCAGATTTCAATGAAACGCGGGTTCCGACGACGGACTGGCAGGCCTATCGCGGCGTGCTGTCGCGGCGGATCTTTGCGTTTCTGATCGACTATGCGATCGTTGCGCTGCTCTGGGTTCCGGCCGCCGTCATCGTGTTCTTCCTCGGCGTACTGACGCTCGGCCTTGGCTTCTTTCTCTACCCCGCCCTCTTCGCCATCGTCGCCATGCTCTATTTCGGCATGACGATGGGCGGCCCGTCGCAGGCGAGTGCCGGCATGAACGTCATGGGCCTTGCGCTGGCGCGCGTCGACGGCCGCCCGGTGGATTTCCTGACCGCGATCGTGCATCTCGTGCTGTTCTGGATCGGCAATGCCGTGCTGACGCCGTTCATCGTGCTCGTAGGCCTGTTCACCGACCGCGGCCGTCTGCTGCACGACCTGCTGCTCGGCACCGTCATGGTTCGCCGCGATCGCTATTGATCGGCAGACGCGGGCGAATTCCTCTAGTTGACCTTTTTTTGAACTAGGCCATGCTATTGGCATAGACGTGTCACAAAGCGATGGAGTCGCCTCACGGCCAATGAATACGCAGGCAACACCCTCTCCGCAGTTCTATCTGACCGCGCCTGCGGCCTGTCCCTACCTGCCGCAGGAGATGGAGAGGAAGGTGTTTACCCATCTTGTGGGTGAACGGGCGCCGGAACTCAACGATCTCCTGACCCAGGGCGGCTTTCGCCGCTCGCAGAACATCGCCTATCGCCCGGCCTGCGAAAGCTGCCGTGCCTGCATTTCCGTGCGCATCCTCGTCAACGAGTTTACGCCGCGCCGCTCGATGCGCCGGGTGCTGGCGACGAATGCCGATCTCATCGCGCACGAATATCCCGCCGAGCCGTCGAGCGAGCAATATACCCTCTTCCGGAATTATCTCGACGCGCGCCACCAGAAGGGCGGCATGTCGGACATGTCCGTGCTCGACTATGCGATGATGGTGGAGGACACCCACGTCAACACCAAGATCATCGAGTATCGCCGGCGCGAAGAAGGCTCCGGCCTGCAGGAGCGTCCGCAGGGCGAGTTGCTTGCCGTGGCCTTGACCGACCGCATGGGCGACGGCCTCTCGATGGTCTACTCCTTCTACAATCCCGAGCTTGCAGACCGCTCCTTCGGCACCTTCATGATCCTCGACCACATCAGGCGTGCCAAGGCGCTCGGCCTGCCGCATGTCTATCTCGGCTACTGGGTCAAGGGATCGCGCAAAATGGACTATAAAACAAAGTTTTTGCCGCAAGAGCACCTAATGCCGCGCGGCTGGGAGCGCTATGATGAGCAGGATACTGCCTCTTAGCATCGATTCGGTCCCATCGTGTCCCAGACAAGCGACCCCGCCCTTCACCGCAAGGGCCTTCTCATCACCGCCATCGGCGGCCTGGCCCTTTCCTTCGACATTCCGTTGATCCGCTCCGCAAACGGCGACGTCTGGTCGATGGTCGCCGTGCGCAACATCTCGGTCTTCGTGATGGCGCTCGTGCTCTGGGCATTCCTGAACTTCGTTCTGCGCCGCAAGACCGTGCTCGTTCCCGGCGGCATCGGATGGCTCATCGCGCTGCTCTACGGTATCAACGGGCTGACCTTTATGCTGGCGGTGTTCAACACGACCACGGCCAATGTCGTCTTCATTCTCGCCTTCACCTCGATGTTCGCCGCCATCCTCTCCTGGATATTCCTCGGCGAACGACCGGCCAACGCGACACTCCTGACCATGGCCGCGATGGTCGCGGGCGTGCTGCTCATCGTGCATGACGGGCTTTCGAGCGGGAACCTCTTCGGCGACGCCATGGCCGCCTGTTCGGCGCTCCTTCTGGCGGCCTCCCTGACGCTCAGCCGCCGAAGTGGCGCCGACATGGGCTTCGTGCCGCTCGTCGCCGCCGTTCTCTCCGGCATCGTCGGGCTTTTCTTCCTTCCGGCCGGCGGCATCACGATCGCCGAACCGGTCTATATCCTCTTCAACGGCCTCGTGCTGCTGCCGCTCGCCTTCTGGTGCCTCGCCACCGGCCCGCGCTATCTGTCGGCGCCCGAAGTCGGCATGTTCTATCTCGTGGAAACCGTGCTTGCCCCGATCTGGGTCTGGATCGTCTTTGCCGAAACGCCGACCACGCAGACCCTCATCGGCGGCTCCATCCTCATCCTCGCGCTGCTCGCCCATTCGCTGTGGCAGATGCGCTCGAAAAGCCGTGCATTCCGGCAAGACGATGCGGCGGCGGAGTTCCCGTTTACGGGGTGAGACTTGAGATAGGCCTCACCCAATGTTATAACCGAGTTATAACGGAGTAAGGCCATGAACATCATCATCCGCAAGATCGGCAATTCCGAAGGCATCATCATCCCGAAGGACGTCCTCGACCGCATGGGCGTCAAAGCGGGGGACGAAGTTACGATGACCACCGAGGGCGGCAAGCTGATCCTCACGGCAGCCGACGGCGACTTCGACCGACAGCTCGCGCATGCCGAAAAATTCATGGATCGCTACAAGGTCGCGCTCAAGAAGCTTGCGGAATGAACATTCTCTTTCTCGATCGGCCTCTCGTCGAGCGGCTACAAGCCATTCAAATTCAGAGATTTGGCGGGGCCGACGGATTGCGTGATGAGAATGCGTTCGAAACCGCGCTGGCCCGTCCTATCAATAAAGCCACGTACGGATGCGAGGACATCTTTGAACTCGCGGCAGCCTATCTCTATGGGCTGGCGAAGAACCACGCTTTCGTCGATGGTAACAAGCGTATTGCAATCGTTGCTGCTGCCGCCTTCCTCATGGACAACGGCTTCGAGATCGCGACGGACGACGCCACGCTCTACACGTTCGTCCTCGCCATCGCGGCCGGCGAGATCGACGAAGAGGGCGCGACGCGCTTTCTGCGCGACGTCAGCGTCCCCTATTCCGGCTGATCAGCCGCTGAACTTGCCGCTTCTCGGGAAACCCTTCGGCACCGTGCGGCCGGCGCTGGCGCGGTCGGCGAGCCATTCCACCAGCTCCTCCTTGGTGCGCACGAAGTTGCGGCCGGCGCTGTCATCCCAGGTGAGGCCGTCGGCGATGGCGAAGCAGCGCAGGTCGGAAATGCCGCCATCCTTGTAGCGTTGCAGGCGCACGCCCTTGCCGCGTGTCATTTCCGGCAGCTGTGCCAGCGGGAAGACCAGCATCTTGCGGTTTTCGCCGACGACGGCGACGTGATCGCCACGCACCGGCACGACGAGCTTGGCCTCGTCGGGCATGCCAACATTCATCACCTGCTTGCCCTTGCGGGTATTGGCGACCATCTCGGTTTCCGAAACAACGAAGCCATTGCCGGCCTGCGAGGCGATGATGACCTTGCGATGCGGATCGTGCACGAAGGCCGTCAGCACGTCCTGGTCGTTTTCCATGTCGACCATGATGCGCAGCGGCTCGCCGTGGCCGCGGCCGCCCGGCAGCTTGTCGGCGCCGAGCGTATAGACCTTGCCGCCCGTCGTCACGATCAGCACCTTGTCCGTCGTCTGCGCCGGGAAAGCCACCTTGAGCGCGTCGCCTTCCTTGAACTGGAGACCCGACGTATCGGCGATATGGCCCTTCAGCGCGCGTATCCAGCCCTTTTCCGAGATGACGACCGTGACCGGCTCCTTCTCGATCATCGCCTGCTGGATCGCCTCGACATCGGCTTCCGGGGCGCTGGCGAACTGGGTGCGGCGGCGGCCGAGCTCGGTGGCTTTCGCGAATTTCTTGCGGACCTCGCCGATTTCCCAGGCGATGGTCTGCCATTGCTTTTCGTCGGAGGCGAGCAGCGACTCGATCTCGGCCTTCTCCTTCGACAGCGTGTCGAATTCGGTGCGGATTTCGAATTCCTCGAGCTTGCGCAGCGAGCGCAGGCGCATATTGAGGATCGCCTCGGCCTGCACGTCCGTCAGCGAGAAGGTTTCCATCAGGGAGACCTTCGGCTCGTCCTCCTCGCGGATGATGCGGATCACCTCGTCGAGGTTGAGATAGGCGATGAGATAACCGCCGAGGATTTCAAGGCGCCGGTCGATAGCGGCAAGACGGTGGCGCGAGCGGCGCTGCAGGACCTCACGGCGGTGGGCGAGCCACTCGACCAGCACCTCCTTGAGGCCCATGACCTTCGGCACGCGCCCCATCGAGAGCACGTTCATGTTGAGCGGGATGCGGCTTTCCAGCTCCGAAAGCTTGAACAGCGATTCCATCAGAATCGTTGGATCGACCGTGCGGCTCTTGGGCACCAGCACGATACGCACGTCCTCGGCCGATTCATCCCTGACATCTTCGAGCAGCGGCAGCTTGCGGGCGATGAGCAGTTCGGCGATCTTCTCGATCAGGCGCGATTTCTGCACCTGGTAGGGGATTTCGGTGACGACGATCTGGTAGCCGCCGCGGCCCAGATCTTCCGTCTGCCACTTCGAGCGCACGCGGAAGCCGCCGCGACCCGTCTTGTAGGCTTCGATGATGCTTTCGCGGCTGTCGATGATGATGCCGCCGGTCGGCAGGTCCGGGCCCTGCACGAATTCGACGAGCTTTTCGACCTCGACTTCCGGATTGCGGATCAGGTGCAATGCCGCGTCGCACAATTCATGCACATTGTGCGAGGGAATGGACGTCGCCATGCCCACGGCGATGCCCGAAGAGCCGTTCGCAAGCAGGTTCGGGAAGGCGCCGGGCAGGACGACCGGCTCCTCGTCTTCCTCGTTGTAGGTCAGGCGGAAATCGACGGCGTCCTGATCGATGCCTTCGAGGAGCAGCGTCGCGACATCGGTCATGCGCGCTTCGGTGTATCGGTAGGCGGCGGCGTTGTCGCCGTCGATATTGCCGAAATTCCCCTGCCCATCGACGATCGGATAGCGCTGCGAGAAATCCTGCGCGAGGCGCACCAGCGCGTCATAGACCGACTGGTCGCCATGCGGATGGAACTTACCGATGACGTCGCCGACGATGCGCGCGCATTTCTTGAAGGACGAATTGGCGCGAATGCCCATTTCGCTCATCGCATGGATGATCCGGCGGTGCACCGGCTTCAGGCCGTCACGCACATCCGGCAACGCGCGCTGGGTGATGGTCGACAGCGCATAGGCAAGGTAGCGCTCTTCCAGCGCCGCCTTGAGGTCGACCGGCAGGATATTGTCGTCTCCGCCATCCGGCGGCAAAGTGTTTTGTCCCATGTGACTTGACTAGCCTCTAGACCGATTCGCGGCAAGGAATCCGGGCGATTGCGCTGTGGATAGCAGTTTGTAAAGCCTGTCGCGAATATGCCGCCGAAGCGCCAGAATCCTGTAGAAAGTTGCGCGTGCCCGAATATAGTCGCCGCGCCGCCCGTCTATGAGCGGTAACGGCAAGGCAGCCTTCCAAAAATCCAGAAAGAGAGCCTATTCATGATGCGCAACTCCCATTTCCGCACCCTCCTCGCCGGCGCCGCGCTCGCCTCCCTGGCAAGCCCCGCTTTCGCGCTCGATGGCGCGGACCTGCTGGCGAAGCTGAATGCCACTTACGCCACCTCTGGCGTGACGGTCAGCTCTTCGAATGTCGCCGTCGACGGCTCGACCGTTACCCTTGAAGGCGCCGAACTGAAGGCCACCGGCGCCGAAGCGCCGATCAAGCTCGGCACGATTACCATGGAAGGCGTCGAGGAAGACGGCGACGGCGGCTACAAGATCGAGACCGTCGGCTTCGCGGACGTCAACGCCACCGAGGCTGAATCGACCGTTTCGGTCAAGGACATCGCAATCAGCGGCGTGACCATTCCCGGCACCGTGAAGCCCGGTACGCTCGAATCGCTTTTGATGTACGAATCGGCCTCCACCGGCCCGATCAACGTTTCGGCCAAGGGCAAGGAAGTCTTTTCCATGTCCGGCATGGAAGCCAACATCACGCGCATGGACGGCGATGCCGGTCTGGAATTCGACGCCACCCTGTCGGATCTCAAGGCCGACCTGACCTCGGTCGAAGACCCGAAGGCCAAGGACACGCTCGCCAAGCTCGGCATGACCTCGCTCGACGGCAAGGTCTCCATGTCCGGCAGCTGGGAACTGGCCAGCGGCAAACTCGCCGTCGACGAATACACCTTCGACTTCAAGGATGTCGGCAGCCTCAGCCTGTCGCTGGAATTCTCCGGTTACACGCTCGATTTCCTGAAGGGTATCCAGGACGCTATCAAGGCATCCGAAGCCAACCCGAACAAGGAAGAGGCCAACGCCGCCCTCGGCATGTCCATGATGGGCCTCGTGCAGCAGCTGACCTTCAACAGCGCCTCGATTTCCTTCGAAGACGCCTCGATCACCAAGAAGCTGCTCGACTATGCCGGCAGCGAACAGGGCGTCACGGGCGAGCAGATGGCACAGTCGCTGAAGGGCCTGATTCCGGTCATGATCGCGCAGCTCAACATGCCCGACCTGCAGAACCAGATCTCGGCCGCTGCCAATACCTTCCTCGACGATCCGAAGAACCTGACGATCAGCGCCGAGCCGAAGGAGCCGGTGCCGTTCCCGATGATCATGGGTGCGGCCATGGGCGCACCGCAGACCATCCCGCAGGTTCTCGGCGTCACGGTTACGGCCAACGACGAGATGTAATCCGTCCTTCCGGCCTCGTGCCGAAAGAGGAAAGCCCGGAGCATCGCTCCGGGCTTTTTGTTTTGACCGTTTTTGTTTCAGTTCTGGCGTCATTGGGCGGGGGCAGTCTGCGGTACCGGCGCAGACCACTCGACGCGGCGCGTCGCATACATGGTCGCGGCGATGGTCACGAAGGAGATCAGCGCCCCGGCGAGCAGCGCATATTCATCCTCGCGCAGCACCAGATACATGACGCCGTAGGCCGAGATCAGAACGGCGCCGAGCGACAGGCCGTTGTTTCGGCTGCCGGTAGCGCTGCCGAGATAGGCGGCGATGAGCAGCGTCGTCGCGAATGCCGCCACGATATAGGCGATGGTGAAGCCGGTATGTTCGGCAAGCGCCAGGAGCAGCACGTAGAAAACGATGAGCGCAAGCCCCGTCAGCACATACTGGATCCAGTGCACCATCCGCCCGCCCTTGAGCTCCATCACGAAAACGGCGAGGAAGACGAGCGAGATGAAGCCGATCGAGTATTTCAGCGTGCGCGAGATCACCTGGTAGAACTGCACGGGCTCCACGAGATTGATGCTCATCATGCTGCCTGAGAGCGGCAGCGTCGGGCCGGAGGCGACACGGTCGATGCCGCGGGCGAGATAGGGGATCGTCCACTTGGCGGAGAAATCCTTGGCCGTGATGGTCTTCTCCTCCGGCAGGAAGAGGCCCTCGAAGCCGGGATGCGGCCAGTTGGCCTTGGCGGCGAAACTCGTCGTCTGGCCGGCAGGCGCCACGGCGAAGCTGCGCGAGCCGTTGAGCGACAGCGCGATCTCGAAGGCGAAGCCGCTGTCGATCAGCGCGCGCTCGATCGGCCGATGCACACCGGCGCTCGATTGCGGCGTGGCGTAACCATCGGCACCCGCCACGCTCATCGCGGAAATCTGCCGCATGCCGGGATCGAAGGGCCTGACGGCACCGTTGTCGATCTTGACGCCCGCATCGGAGCGGATGCCGGTGATGTCGTTGATGTTGAGCACGAGGATGGCACGGTCGAGCTGCGGCGTGCCGGAGAATTGCGCGAGGTCCTGCAGGATATTGCTGCCGAAGCGGCCCTTGAGCGTCAGCGCGCCGTTGTAGACCGGCAGTGTGTAGATCGAGAGCTTTCGCTCTTCCGCCTTGAGGTCGGCGGTCACATCCAGCACTTCCGGCATGACGAGCGCCCACTCGGTCGTCTGCTCGACAACCGTGCGGCCGTCCACCTCGCGGCTGCGCTGCACCTCGAAGGGCACAGCGATATAGGGGCCGTTGATCGCCTGGTCACCGCCCCAGCCATTGGCGATGCGGCGCGAGACATCCGCCGCCCGCTGGGCACGCTCTTCCGTAAGCCCCCAGACAAGCAGCAGTGGCACCAGCAGCGCCACGGAGATGACGCCGATCATGATGAACTTGACGCCGGGCGAGCGCAGAAAGGTCGTGAGATTGCCGCGTGGCTCGGGATAGGGAGAAGGGTGGGATGGTGTCTTAGGGACGGGATCGTCCGATAGGCTTGCAGTCATTGATAGTCCCTCCAGTCTTTGAATCGCCATTTTAAGGCGAGTTCACGCTAGGGGGAGATTTCGACCGATTATGCGCGGAATTGGGATCGACTGACGGCGGATTCGCGGCATTGTGGCGTCTTTCCGCCCGCCGCAACGAAAGAGCCCGGCGCGGGCGCCGGGCTCGATGTGTTCAGGCTGTTACTCCACGACCTGCACGACGGTGCGGGTCTGCGGATTGACGATCACCCGCTGGTCGTTGACGACGGAATAGGCATAGTCGGCATGGCCGTCGATCGTGTGGATTTCCACGGTATCGGGCACGACGGCTCCCACCACGATATCACCTTCATAGGTGACGGACGGAACCTGCTGCTCCAGCACATAGGTGCGGACTTCACCCGGCACGACGACGGTCGACTGGGTGACCACCGGATCCTGGACGATGACGGTATCCTGGGCAAAGGCCGAGCCGCTCAGGGCCAGAAGGGCCACGGTTGCGGCCGAAACAAGTGTCTTACGCATAGTCGTTCTCCTCTGATTGACGCGGGGAGAACGGGCCTGATGGCCTAGTGTTCCGAAGGCGAGAGCCGTAACACGGCCCTCGCCTTCCGAAATCTTAGTCCTTCTTGGACGGAACGACGCGCAGTGCCAGTTCGCGAAGCTGCGTCGGCGTTGCCGGCGACGGGGCGTTCATCAGGAGATCCTGCGCCTGCTGGTTCATCGGGAACAGCGAGATTTCGCGCAGGTTCTTCGCGCCGACGAGCAGCATGACGACACGGTCGATACCGAAGGCGCAGCCGCCGTGCGGGGGCGCACCGTACTGGAAGGCGCGGTAGAGGCCGCCGAAGCGCTCTTCCACGTCCTGCTGGCTCAGGCCCACCTTCTCGAAGGCTTTGACCATCAGCTCCGGCGACTGGTTACGGATGGAGCCCGAGGCGATTTCGAAGCCGTTGCACACCGCGTCGTACTGGTAGGCCTTCAGCTCCAGCGGATCCTTGCTGTCGAAGGCTTCCAGGCCGCCCTGCGGCATGGAGAAGGGGTTGTGCGCGAAGTCGATCTTCTTTTCTTCCTCGTTGTATTCGTAAAACGGGAAGTCGACGATCCAGCACATTTCGAAACGGTCGCGGTCGACGAGGTTCAGTTCCTCGCCGGCGCGGGTGCGGGCTTCGCCGGCAAACTTGTAGAACTTGGCCGGGTCGCCGGCGACGAAGAAGCAGGCGTCGCCGTCTTCCAGACCGAGCTGCTGGCGAACGGCTTCCGTGCGCTCTTCGCCAATGTTCTTGGCAAGCGGGCCTGCACCCTCGAGCTTGTCGCCTTCCTTGCGCCAGAAGATGTAGCCGAGGCCGGGCTGGCCGGTCGACTGCGCCCAGGCGTTCATGCGGTCGCAGAACGCGCGGCTGCCGCCGGTCTTGGCCGGGATCGCCCAGACCTGGACCTTGGGGTTCGACGCGATCATGTTGGCGAAGACCTTGAAGCCGGAGCCGGCGAAATGGTCGGTCACGGCCTGCATGACGATCGGGTTGCGCAGGTCGGGCTTGTCGGAACCATACTTGCGGATGGCTTCGTCATAGGGGATGCGCGGCCACTGCTTCGTGACCGGCTTGCCTTCGGCGAACTCTTCGAAGACGGCCGTCATCATCGGCTCCATCGTTTCCCAGACGTCTTCCTGGGTGACGAAGCTCATCTCGACGTCGAGCTGGTAGAATTCGCCCGGCAGGCGATCGGCGCGCGGGTCTTCGTCGCGGAAGCACGGCGCAATCTGGAAGTAGCGGTCGAAACCGGCAACCATCAGGAGCTGCTTGTACTGCTGCGGGGCCTGCGGCAGAGCGAAGAACTTGCCCTCATGGATGCGCGACGGCACGAGGAAGTCGCGCGCGCCTTCCGGCGAGGACGCCGTCAGGATCGGCGTCGTGTATTCGGCAAAGCCGGCCTCGCCCATGCCTTTGCGCATGGCGGAGATGATCTGCGTGCGGCGCACGATGTTCTTGTGCAGCGTCTCGCGGCGCAGGTCGATGAAGCGGTACTTCAGGCGCACGTCTTCGGGATATTCCGGCTCGCCGAACACCGGCAGCGGCAGTTCCTTGGCGGCGGAGAGCACTTCGATCTCCTGCGCATAGAGTTCGATCTCGCCGGTGGGCATGCCCTTGTTGACGGTGTCTTCCGTGCGCGCCTTGACGAGGCCGTCAATGCGGATGACCCATTCGCCGCGCACCGTCTCGGCCTTCTTGAAAGCCGGGCTGTCCGGATCGGCGACGACCTGGGTGATGCCGTAATGGTCGCGCAGGTCGATGAAGAGCACGCCGCCATGGTCGCGGACGCGGTGGACCCAGCCCGAAAGACGAACGGTCTGGCCGACATCGGCCTTGCGGAGGGCGGCGCAGGTGTGGCTGCGGTAACGGTGCATCGTTGTATCCTGAAATGCGTGAGGGACACGCGGGAAGAATCCGGCGCGTTTACCCAGGAAAAATCGGGCGGAAAAGCGCATGATGAGGCCCGTTTGTCAAGGCTTGGCGGGTTTTGAAGACAGCGAGCCGCCGATCTTGCCCCCTTGCCTCCTGCTATTGTCCGCCGGGTGTTCACCGCAGACGCGCCGGATGCAGTTTGTAATCGGGGTTTCTGCCGAGAAGCGCCAGCAGGATACGGGATTGTTCCTCGAAAACCGCGACGAGTTCGGCATCGATGCCGATGATGCACGGCGGGACGTGTGAAAATCCGCCTTGAGCGCGCGAAGGCTTACCCGTGTTTTCGACCAACGGGCCGCAACATCCATTGCGCCGGCAGGCCCGCCGGCGGCAGGTCGTCAGGTCGCGAAGGATCGTCGCCGTCTGCCGCATCGCGCGTTCGGCAAGCATATCGGCCTGAACAGGACCGGAGGGAATGGCGTCCATGTACATTCTCCTTTCGCCTGCACGGAGAACCACGCAATGCCCGTGGCATGCGTGGAGTGGCGCAGTTTCATCCCGGCGAGCCGGGTTCGGACGGGGCGCCGCAAGGTGCCTCGTTGAAAAGTGTAAGTGACGCCTTCCGGCGCCCCGTTCGGTGTCTTTTCGCGGCAACTGCGGTTTCTCTACGCGAACCGGCGCCTTTTCCAGGGCCATTGCGCACCGGCCGGGGCCGGGCAATGCGAAAGGTCTGACGCACACGGCATTTGCGCCGCCGCCTCCGACCATCGCCGGTCATATCCTCTGTGCCGCACAGGCACGCCACGGGATATCACGACAGGTGAGCCCGTGAGGGAAACCATTTTCTGCCGCGCCTCGAAACCCGGCGTGCGTAACCGCCGAAACCCCAAGGCACCGATCCCGCCTCGCCGGCAACGCGCTCCGGTGTATCCGCGGCGGGACAGGAGGATTATGGGCAGGGGTTTTGGAGGTGGGGAAAATTTTTTTTGGAACGTCGAACTGGAGCCCAAATTTCCTGCGAGATCGAGAGGCTTGACGCTCAATGTAATCGTGCACTTGGCACTCGATTTCCCTTATTAAAGAGCCATCATAGAAAGACGTTTTCATGTTTGACACAACAATAAATCATTTCAAATCCGTTTTTGCCCATCAGTTTTTTGTGAAACCTGCAGATACAAACTACTTGCTGGCACGCTTTACCAGATCACAAGGTATGCATGAGGAATTTTACTGGCAGTCTCTTCAAGCAATCGAAAAATATATAAAATCTGGCTTGATACTAAACGGTCAATCCGCGAAAGGCTTTGGGCATGACATTGTCAAACTCTGGAAAGCCCATAAAGTGACATTTGGGCAAGCGGCGGCTCATAACATCGAAAAGCCCGATCAACTGCATAGCGATCGCTGGCGAACAACGTCGCTAGAGCACCTCGTTGAAAAGATAAATATAATGGGTCATCCCGATAGCCGCTATGGCCTCATCTCCTACCACACCTCGCCAGATGATCTTTTCAAGCTTGATCAACTTGTCTTCGAGCTGCGTAGAAGGACAATAGGCTTGGAATGGAAGGTGGGAGAGGATTGGGATGTTGAGGAGCCCCTTAAGTCGTTTCTTGGCCTCCCCTACAAGAAGGTGATTGAAGATCTGCCGAAATATCAAACAAGGCCAATGGAGGTCCCGCGGACACCCCTTGCTTTGGCGGGCAACACCATGAATGACGTATTTCATGCCTGGAACGCGGCTTTTCTTCGAGACAATTCGGACTATGAGAAACCTTTCCCTTCGTCAGTTTCATCCGATGTTGGAGCACTCTCGAACTCGTATCTTTTTCTGCTCTGGGAAAGCCTTCAGGCAACGAATATCACCCCTGAGGTGATTGCTCGTATTGAGTGGTTGCTCGATTCTGTGACGATCGACAAAGCCGTAAAAATTGCCTTTAGAGACAGGCTCACCAGCGGGACAAACCCGGTTACTGCATAACTGGGCGCAGAAAGAGGTTCAGAATGAAGTTTACCTCCCAATCCGTAAATCCTCCGCCATAGTGGCCGCATGTCCACGATTCGCCCTTTGATTCCCCTCCTCCTCACCGCAGGCATTCTCATCGGCGGCAACGGCCTTCAGGGCACGTTTATTGCGCTGCGCGCATCGCAGGAGGGCTTTTCGACGTCGACGATCGGGTTTGTCGGGGCGGGCTACAGCATCGGCTTTGCGATCGGCTGCATCTATGTGACGCGCGTGCTCAGGGCGATCGGGCATATCAGGACGTTTTCGGCCATGGCCGCCATTGCCTCGGCGTCTGCGATTGCCATGGTGCTGCTCATCGATCCTTTGATGTGGTTCGTCATGCGGATCGTCGCGGGCATCTGTTTTGCCAGCCTCTTCGCCACCGTCGAAAGCTGGCTCAATGCCTCCGTGACCAATGCCAACCGGGCGCGCACGCTGTCGATCTACCGTCTCGTCGATCTCGGCTCGGTGACAGCAGCGCAATATCTCATTCCCGGCATCGGCATCGGCGGCTTCGAGCTTTTCGCCATCGTCGCCATGGCGCTGTCCTTGTCGCTCGTGCCGATCTCGCTTGCCGACCGCTCCAGCCCGACCGTGCCGGAGGCGATCCGCTTCGACGTCAAAAAACTCTGGAACATCTCGCCGCTTGCCACCGTCGGCTGCATTGTTGTGGGATTGACCAATGCGGCCTTCCGCAATCTCGGGCCGATCTATGCGCATGATATCGGGCTGTCGGTGACGGCGATCGCCAGCTTCATGAGTGCGGGCATCGTCGGCGGCGTGGTGCTGCAATATCCGCTCGGTATCTATTCCGACCGGCTCGACCGGCGCCTGATCATTCTCGTCGCCACGCTCGGCTCGGCGCTTGCCGCGCTCTATCTCGCCTTCTTCGCCGGCGGTAACGAGTGGCGCAATTTCGTCGGCATCTTCATCTTCGGCGCCTTCGCCATGCCGCTCTATTCGCTCTGTTCGGCCCATGCCAACGACCATGCGGGCGACGGCGAGCATGCGCTGGTTTCGGCCGGTATGCTGTTCTTCTGGTCCTGCGGCGCGATCATCGGCCCGCTCTTTGCCTCCGTGCTGCTGCAGGTCTTCGGCCCGCAGGCGCTGTTCCTCTATACCGCTGTCATCCTTGTCGCCTTCATGTTCTATACGGCGCTGCGCATGAGCGCGCGCCCCGCCGTGCCCGCCGGCGAGCGGCGCAGCCGCTTCCGCAACCTGCTGCGCACCTCCTTCTTTTTCAACAAGCTCGCCGCCTCGGACAAGGACCGCAACGGCCGCCCCTGAGCCTGCGGCAATCTGGTTGCATCAGCCGCATTGCTGAGCCCGGCCCTCAGGTTTAGAAGCGGGTGACGCACCGGAGGGGATTGCCATGCTGACACGCCGCACGCTGATGAAGGGCACATTCGTCGCCGGAGCCTATGCCGGCGGCGTGAGCCTTGCGGGCCGTTTCGGTGGGTTCTCGGCACAGGCGCAGGCAAAGACGACGCTTGTGGCGCGCAACGCCGAGGCTTTGCTCACGGACAAGGGTCCGACCAAGGGCGTCATGACCTATGGCGACGGCGAAATACCGCCGGTGCTGCGCATGCAGCGCGGAAAACCCTTTGCGCTCCGGCTCGACAATAAGCTTGCCGAGCCCACCACGATCCATTGGCACGGGTTGCGCATCGACAACAAAATGGACGGCGTGCCCTTCCTCACGCAACCCTATGTCTATGGCGGCGACGGTTTCGACTATGCCTTCACACCGCCCGATGCCGGCACCTTCTGGTATCATCCGCACTGCAACACGCTGGAGCAGATGGGCCGTGGGCTGAACGGGCTCATCGTGGTGGAGGATCCGGCAGATCCCGTTTTCGATGCCGAGATCGTGCTGAACCTGCGCGACTGGCGGCTTGGCGGCGACGGGCAGTTCATTGCCCAGTTCAAGCCGCGCGACGCCGCCCGCGCCGGCACCTTCGGCACCGTGCGCACCGCCAACTGGCGGCAATCGCCGCAATATGACGCGCCCTCCGGCGGCCTCGTGCGTCTGCGCCTCGCCTCGACGGATGTCACCCGCATTCTCGCGCTCAATGTGGAGGGCGCGGAAGCGCAGGTCATCGCCGTCGACGGCAACCCGGCCGCCGAACGCTTTGCGCTCGATCACCTGATGATCGGCCCCGGCCAGCGGCTCGACCTTGTGCTGCGCATGCCCGATAGCGAAGGCGCCGCCGCCGCTCTCATGGACCTGCGCGGCACGAAACCTGCGACGCTTGCGACCTTCCGCGCCGTCGGCACCTCGCTGAAACGCGATATCCGCGACCTGCCGGCCCTTGCCGCCAATCCGCTTTCCGAGCCCGATCTGTCTGCCGCCACCGAACTGCCCTTCATCCTCAGCGCCTCCGCCGAGGAGCGACCGAAGGACGGCATCTGCGGTTCGCTCGGTTATAATTTCTGGGCAATCAACCGGGTGCCGTGGGCCGACGATACGGGCGACCCGACCGCGCCACTTGCCGAGATGAAGGCCGGCAAGACCTATGTCTTCAATGTCGAGAACCCGACGCCGCAGATCCACCCCCTGCACCTGCACGGCCTCGCCTTCCGGCCGATGAACTCGAACAAGCAGACGATCCGCCCGCATTTTTCCGACACCTACCTGATCCTGCCGGACGAGAAGGTGCAGCTGGCGCTGGTGGCCGACAATCCGGGCAACTGGGTGTTCCATTGCCACATCATCGAGCACCAGAAGACCGGCATGACTAGCTATGTGCGGGTAACCTGAGGTTTCCGGCGGACAAATTTTCGATTGTGGCAAAACCGTGGACCGTCTAAAGCTGCGCGATCATAAAAATCAAGAAAGTCCGCCCGAGCCCGTCATGCAGATCATCGAGACCACCGCAGCCCTTCGCGACGCCTGTGAGACGCTCGCCCGTTCCGAGTATCTGACCATCGACACGGAGTTCCTGCGGGAAACGACCTTCTGGCCGGAACTGTGCCTCATCCAGCTCGCCGGTCCCGAGATCGAGGTGATCGTCGATCCGCTCGCCAAGGGCCTCGACCTTGCCCCCTTCTTCGAGCTGATGGCGAATTCCGCCGTGTTGAAGGTGTTCCATGCCGCGCGGCAGGACATCGAAATCATCTTCAACCGCGGCAATCTCATTCCGCATCCAATCTTCGACACCCAGGTCGCGGCCATGGTCTGCGGCTTCGGCGACAGCGTCTCCTACGACCAGCTCGTGCAGAAGATCAAAGGCGAGCATATCGACAAGTCCTCGCGCTTCACCGACTGGAGCCGCCGCCCGCTCACCGACAAGCAGCTCGAATATGCGCTGGCCGACGTCACCCATCTGCGCGACGTCTATCTGGCGCTGAAGGAGAAGCTCGAGGAGGCCGGCCGCTCGCTGTGGCTGACCGAGGAAATGGCGGTCCTCGAATCGCGCGAGACCTACGACCTGCATCCCGACGATGCCTGGAAGCGGCTCAAGATGCGCGTCAAGAAGCCGATCGAGCTTGCCGTGCTGCAAAAAGTCGCCGCCTGGCGTGAACGGGAGGCCCGCGGCCGCAACGTGCCGCGCTCGCGCATCCTGAAGGACGACACGATCTACGAAATCGCCCAGCAGCAGCCGGCCGACGCCGAAGCGCTGGCGCGGCTGCGCACCATCCCCAAGGGCTGGGAGCGCTCGCAATCGGGCACCGCGCTGCTTGAGGCCGTCGGCGAGGCGCTGGCGATCCCGAAGACCGACCTGCCACGCCTGCCGCGCCAGACCCATGTTCCGGAAGGGGCTGCATCGGCCAGCGAAATGCTGAAGGTGCTGCTCAAGATCGTTTCCGAAAAGGAAGGCGTCGCCGCCAAGATCATCGCCAATTCCGACGATCTCGAAAAGATCGCCATCGAAGGCGAGGCCGCCGACGTGCCCGCCCTCAAAGGCTGGCGCCGCGACCTCTTCGGCGAAACCGCCCTCAACCTCATCGGCGGCAAGGTGGCGTTGCGCTTCGTCGACAAAAAGATCGAAGCGGTGGAGATCTGACCCCGCAAACATGGCGCGGATGGAAAAAGGGCGGCCCAGGGCCGCCCTTTGTGTTTTCAGCGACGGCCGGCTTAGAGGATGAAATCCGTGCCCTTCAGCGTGACCAGCGCATCGATGGTCAGGGTGAAGTCGGCAGTGCCGTCACCGTTCACGTCGCCCTGAACAAGCGTGTCGCCATTCTTCTGCAGATAGTGAAGCTGGCCTGCGACATCGCCAAACGCCGCCGTACCGATGAACTTGAAAGCTGTGCTTCCCGTACCGGAACCATTGGCGTCGATTGCCGAGAGGTTGATCTTGTCGCTTCCCTGCGTGAAGTCGAGAATCTTGTCGCCTTTCACGGCCGCGACCGTCTCGAAGACGAAGGTATCACCGCCGCCGCCACCCTTGAGGACATTGACATCCGCGCTGGCAATGATCGTATCCTTGCCCGAGCCGCCGATGACGTTTTCGAAACTCCGGATATGGAAGTTGCCTGCTCCGGTCTTCACCGTGGACTGACCGTCGAGATCGATCGTCAGCGCACTGGTAAAGGCGGAGAAATTGACCGTATCGATATCCTTGTCCGTCGTCTCCGTCACGCCCTCGCCGCCGTCGACGGTGACATTCTGCCCTTTGTCGGTCAGTGCCGCGAACTTGATCGTATCGGCATCGCGCCCCAGCGATATGTAATCGGCACCACCCGCACCAAGCGTGACCGTGTCGGCACCACGTCCCATATAGACGGATCCGACCCAGGCGTTGCCCGTCGTTGTCAGCTTATCGGCGCCACGGCCGAGGTCCATGCTGCCGACTTCGCCGTTTCCAACGACGGAAACCGAGTCATTGCCACGGTTCAGGCCGATGTAGCTCGCCCAGTAACCGATAGTGACGTTCTCGGTATTGCCGCCACCAACGAGCGTTTCCACCTCCGCGTTTTTCAGGTTGACCGTGCTTGTTCCGTTCGTTCCAAGTGCAAGATAGCTGATATAGACGCGATTATCGTCCGTTACGCCGTTCGTCGAGTCGGTGATCGTCACGTTGGCATTGCCGCTGATGCGGATGACACCAGCACCCCAGAAATTGCCGGTGAGGCTGAGGCTTACGGTCCGCATGGGGGCATCCGTCGGCGCCCAGAGACTCATATTGTCGAGCCAACGGTCAAACCATTGATAGGTTTCTTCGCCAACGGTAAATTGCGTCGAGCCGTTGAGTGTTCTGCTGATATTCGAATTGATGGTACCCACGACCGTCCCCTCCGTTAATTCCGGTTCGCCAGTCGGCCCCGACAAGCCTTCGCTTATCCGGGCCGCTTCTGCGTGATTAAATTCTGCCGCACGCGCCATATGACGCGTCCTCGAAGTCGACGCTTAACTTTCGATAGCATTGCGATATGACTGCGGTAATCACTAACCTTGAGGGATATTACAGTGTGTCATAGAGTGGCCAGCATTCTGCATCGCTGACGACAGCGTTATCTACACAACGCCCGATCAATTATGCCATAGCACAGCAAACGACCGAGTTTCCGCTTCACCCCCTCCGAATTTAATTTTTAATTAAACAAGAATCTACTAAAAAATCAAGTAGAAGCAGTGCTCTTGCAGGCTCCTCCGGAGCAAACGCAAATTCCCGCATCCTCGTCATGAAAACGACAAGCAACTGTCAAGCGGCAGTCATGCACAGCTCCTATCAAACGGCCTCGCTTTTCGAACCCCGAGGACGATATGACCAAACATCTTTTTGCCACCGCCGCCCTTTCGCTTCTGATGACGACCGCAGCGCTTGCCGCAGAAAAGGAATTTCCGGCCACGCTGAAGGCCCATGCCATCCTTCCGGCCAACACGATCCTCGCGGCACCCGCCGACGCCGCCGACTATCTCAAGACCTCGGGCAAGTTCTCGACGGCCGACCGCAAGCGCGTCGATGCGCTCGGCACCGTCATGGGCAAGGACGGCGTGCGCGAGACCGGCCTTTCCCTGCCCTTCGACGGCCAGCCGATGCAGGGTTTCTCCGGCATCAAGGCGATGGACGACGGCTCGTTCTGGACGCTGTCCGACAACGGTTTCGGCAACAAGCTGAATTCCACCGACGCCATGCTGATGATCCACAACGTGCGCTTCGACTGGGACAAGGGCACGATGGAGCCGGTGAAGACCGTGTTCCTCTCCGACCCGGACAAGAAAGCGCCCTTCCCAATCGTCATGGAGGGTGCTGCCCAGCGGTATCTCACGGGCGGCGATTTCGACGTCGAATCCATCCAGCCGGTCGCGGACGGCTTCTGGATCGGCGAGGAATTCGGCCCCTATATCCTGAAATTCGACCTCGAGGGCAAGCTGACCGACGTCATCGCCACGGAGGTCGACGGCAAGCCGGTGACCTCGCCCGACAATGCGACGCTCGCCGTCCAGGCCGACCCGTCGAAGAAGATGCCGGTCTTCAACCTCAAGCGCTCCGGCGGCTATGAGGGCCTTGCGCTTTCGAAGGACGACTCGAAACTCTACGGCCTGCTGGAAGGCCCGATCTGGGTCGACAGCGAAAGCGTCGAGCAGGCGGATGGCCGTCCGGCGTTGCGCATCATCGAGCTCGACGTCGCGTCCAAGGCATGGACGGGGCGCAGCTGGCTCTATCCGCTCGCCGAAGGCGGCGAGGCGATCGGCGATTTCAACATGCTGGACGAAACGACCGCCCTGGTGATCGAGCGCGACAACGGCGCCGGCACGGCCGACAAGGCCTGCGCCGATCCAAAGGACCCGAAGCCGGATTGCTTTGCCACCGCTTCCAAGGTCAAGCGCATCTACAAGATCGCCATGACCGACGAGAACGTCGGCAAGGCCGTGCGCAAGATCGGCTATATCGATCTCCTGAAGATCGCCGATCCCGACAACAAGAAGCGCCAGGGCGGCGGCGACGGCTTCTACGACATGCCGTTCGTGACGATCGAAAACGTCGACCGCGTGAATGAGACGCACATCATCGTCGGCAACGACAACAACCTGCCCTTCTCCGCCGGCCGCGCGCTGGACAAGGCCGACGACAACGAATTCGTCCTGCTGGAAGTGGGCGAGTTTCTGAAGGCCGAGTGATCGGCAGGCGGCGGCATCTGGTGGTGCCGCCGTCCCTTCCGCCTAGCGCGGGTCGACCAACTGCAGGATCAACTGGTGCACATTGCCGCCGTCGCTGAGCTCGACCTTGTCGAAATCGCGGCTGCGGGCGCGCTGGGCGTCGGAGAGTTCGCCGAGGCGGGCCTGGAGCTGGGGGCGGATCTTTTGGCAGTTCGGGTCGTTCTCGACCGTCATGCCGACGCTCATCGCCTCGATCTGCTTGACCATGTCCTTGATGAAATCGCCGTGGATTTTTTCATGCGCGGTCACGCCGGCGATGAAGGTGTCCCAGCGGCTTTTCAGGGGCTCGGATAGTTTCGATTTCAGCTTGGGCAAGGTGTAGGTGATGATGAGCTTCGGCTTGTTGACCGTGATGACGCAGGCATCGCCCTGGCGCTCGTATTTGCGCGTCCAGGTCAGCTTGAAGCCGGTGTGGGCGATGACGCGGGCAATGCCGAGTTTCGGACCGCGCTCGCCGATCGACCGATAGATCTCGAGGCCCGTGCTTCCCTGCACCGTATAAGGCTCAACCCGCTCGGTTGCCTGCCAGTCCTGCGCAGCGGCAGGGCCGGAAAGGAAGAGGCCGATGGCGACGATCAGTCGAGTTGGGGTCCGCATGGCAGGCCTTACAGGAACTTGAAGGCAAGCCGCTTGCCGGTGAGCTTGGCAAGCTGCTGCAGGCGGCCGTCGAGGCGTTCGCCGGCAAGCTCGCAATAATCTGCGGGCACGACGAGTTCGAGGTCGATATCCGGGCTCGTCGACTTGCGGAACGCCAGATGCGGCACGACGCCCGGCATGGAGGCCGAGAACAGATAGACGATGCGCAACAGGCCGCCGACGAGCTTGGCCAGCTCGCGCAGGCGCGGCGTCGCGATGGCGGCGAGCGAACTGCTGACGGCGTCGTCGTTCAGGCCTTCGAAACGGTAGTAGTTGGCGAGCGCGATGAACGCGCGTCCGGGATGGGTGATGCCGATGAAGGTGCCGTGCGCGATGAGGTTCAGCGCCTGCAGGCCGCGATAATCCGGGTGCGCGCGCCAGCTGATATCGGCAAGCAGGCAGGCGGCTTCGCGGTAGCGATGCTCTTCGTCCGTTTCAGTGATGCCGAAGAGCGGCATCATGCGACCGGTCCAGGCGGCCAGTTCGCGGGCGTGCTCCGGCGAGCGGGCGCGCAGGATGGCAAGCTCGCTGGCAGCGGCCAGCAAGGGATCGCGCGCTTTCTCGCGGTCGGTGAGCAGCGAATAGAGATACCCTTCACGCACGCCTTGTGCGGAGAAGAAGACCCGCGAGGGCTTCATGATGGCGATCGTCTCCTGCATGGCGACGGCGCCGAACGGCAGCAGGTTGCGGCGGCTCTTGGAAATCGCGCTGTAGGCCTGATCCTTCTGGTCCTTGGCGGTGACGATATCCGTCAGGAAATCCATGGCGTCGGAGAAGCCGAGTTCGTAGCCCTGGATCATGTGCAGCGGATAATTCTGCATTTCCATATGCAGCGCGCCGATGGCGCGCCAGGTGCCGCCGACGGCATAGAAGGCGCGGCCGGCGCCCTTCTTCAGGAGATCGGCATTGCGCAGATACTTGCGCGCGACGATGCGGGCCTGTGCCGCCGAGCCGCCCGAGGCTTCGGACAGGCGGATGCCGCCGAGCGGCAAGGTGATGCCCTTGCCGACCTGCACGCCGGCGACATCGACCAGTTCCAGCGAGCCGCCGCCGAGATCGCCGACGATGCCGTCGGTATCGGCAAAACCGCTGACGATGCCGAGCGCGGAGAAATAGGCCTCCTCCTCGCCGGTCAGCACGCGCACCTTCTGGCCGAGGATCATCTCGGCCCGGTGGATGAAATCGGGGCCGTTTTCCGCCTCGCGCGCGGCGGCGGTCGCCAGCGCATACATGGTGGAGGTGCGCGCCTGCCAGGAAAGGGCCTTGAAGCGGTGCAGGGCGGCGAGCGCGCGGTCGACGCTCGCCTCGTCCATGCGGCCGGTCTTGGCGAGCCCCTTGCCGAGGCCGCACATCACCTTCTCGTTGAACAGGACGGCGGGGGAACGGCTCATGCCCTCGTAGATCACGAGGCGAATCGAGTTGGAACCGATATCCACGACCGAGACCGGGGCAATTCCAGGCAAACGCCCCTGCGCTTCAGATTCAACCATGCGGTTCCAGTTTATTTCTTCCGGCGGCCTTGCCAGCCCGCGATCGCCTTCGGTGCGGAGGACTTCAGGGCTTCACCCCGGCCCGACAGGCTGGGATTGGTCATGAAGTAGTGCTGAGCGTTGAACGGCTCGGCACCGGGCTGCACTTCCATGCGCCGGGACGTTCCGTCCGCCAGGATCTCGTAGCTCTGCTGGTTATCGATGAGATTGCCCAACATGATCTGCGAGAGAACCTGCTCATGCACCGTCCGGTTGATCAGAGGCACGAGTGTCTCGACCCGCCGGTCCAGGTTTCGCGGCATCATGTCCGCGGAGCCTATATAAACCAGCGCCTTGTCGGAGGGAAGCCCGTGACCATTGCCGAAGCAGAAGATGCGGGAGTGTTCAAGGAAGCGGCCGACGATGGATTTGACGCGAATATTGTCCGACAGGCCCGGCACCTGCGGGCGCAGGCAGCAGATGCCGCGCACCACGAGATCGACGGCCACGCCGGCCTGGCTGGCGCGGTAGAGCGCGTCGATCGTTTCGGGATCCACAAGCGAATTCATCTTCATCCAGATCGCCGCCGGCGCGCCATTCTTCGCATGCGCAATCTCCTCGTCGATGTGACGCAGGATGCGCGGGCGCAGCGTATAGGGTGAGAAGGCGAGCTTCATGCCGGCCTCGGGCTCGCCGTAACCGGTGATGAAGTTGAAGATATTCGCCATGTCGCTGGCGATGGTCGGGTTGCAGGTGAAGAAGGACAGGTCCGTATAGATCTTCGCCGTGATCGGGTGATAATTGCCGGTGCCGAGGTGGCAATAGGTGCGAAGCTTGCTCTCTTCGCGCCGCACGACCATCG
Organism: Shinella sp. M31; assembly: GCF_049199205.1. NCBI lineage: Bacteria > Pseudomonadati > Pseudomonadota > Alphaproteobacteria > Hyphomicrobiales > Rhizobiaceae > Shinella > Shinella sp. M31. The sequence goes on from NZ_JBLZPH010000152.1 coordinate 125,625, forward strand.
ACATCTTGGCGTGCGTCTTGAGTTCGATGAAGCCGAAGACGACCTGCACGCCGGCGCGCTCCAGGTCGCGCGCCCAGCGGATGTTGGCCTCTTCGTCGAAGCGGGCCTTGAGTTCCACCAGCGCCGTCACCGACTTGCCGGCCTCGGCCGCATCGATCAGCGCGCGCACGATGGGGCTGTCGTTGGAGGTGCGGTAGAGCGTCTGCTTTATCGCCAGAACGTCAGGATCGCGCGCAGCCTGGAGAAGGAACTGGACCACCACGTCGAAGCTTTCGTAGGGGTGGTGGACGACCATGTCCTTTTCGCGGATGGCGGCAAAGCAATCTCCGGCGTGCTCGCGGACGCGTTCGGGAAATCGGGCATTGTAGGGCTCGAACCTCAAATCGTTGCGCGGCGCCTTGGTGATTTCCGACAGCGTATTGAGCGCGAGCAGGCCCGGCAGGACGGCGACGCGATTGTCCGGCACGCCGAGCTCGCCGACCACGAAGCGGCGCAGCGTGTCCGGCATTTCGGAATCGGTCTCGATGCGGATCACCGAGCCGCGGCGGCGGCGCTTCAGCGCCGTTTCGAAGAAGCGCACGAGATCTTCGGCCTCTTCCTCCACTTCGATATCGCTGTCGCGGATGATGCGGAACGTGCCTGAGCCGCGCACGATGTAACCGGGGAAGAGTTTGCCGATGAACAGGCCGACGGCATCCTCCAGCGTGATGTAGCGGATCGCGCCCTTGGCATCCGGCAGGCGGATGAAGCGGTCGAGCGCGACCGGCAGGCGCAGGAGTGCCGTCATCGGCTCCTTGCCCATCGTGCTGTCGAGCTGGAGACCGATGGAGAAGCCGAGGTTCGGGATGAAGGGGAACGGGTGTGCCGGATCGATGGAAAGCGGCGTCAGCACCGGGAAGATCGACTGGGTGAATTCCTGTTGCAGCCAGACCTTGTCGTCGCTCGACAGCGCCGTCGGGCGGACGATCAGGATGTCTTCCTTGGCGAGGTATTGCTGGAGCACGGCGAGCGAGGCCTGCTGCTCCATCTGGAGATTGTCGATCTCCTTCAGGATGTCGTCGAGCTGTTCGGCCGAGGTCTTGCCGTCGGGACTGCGGATCGCGATGCCCTGGCGCACCTGGCCTTCGAGGCCGGCGACGCGCACCATGAAGAATTCATCGAGGTTGGCGGCGGAAATCGACAGGAAGCGCACGCGCTCCAGCAGCGGATGGGCGGTGTTCAGCGTTTCTTCAAGGACGCGGCGGTTGAATTGCAGCCAGGAGAATTCGCGGTTGATGAAGCGCTCCGGGCTCGCCATCAGGGCTTCGACATCGACGCCGGGCGCTTGCGGCTGCACACCCTCGGCGGGATTTTCTTGAGAAAGGTCCGGGTTGCCGGTGTCCATGAGAAGTCCGCCCTGACTGCCGTCACAAATGACGGAAACGATTTCTACTTTTTTCCGAAGCGCTTAACCCAGTTTGACGACAGAACTGTGACAGTCAATCCTCGCCGCCGACCATTTCGCCCAGGACCTCCTGTGCCAGCGTGCGGGTGATACGGCTGCCGCGGGCGAGTGCCAGGCGGTCGAGCCGTTCGACCAGCGTCTGCGCCGCCTCCAGCGAGCGCTCCATGCGCGCCACCATATAGGCGACCAGCCGGTCCTCCACGAAGAGCTGGCGGTCGGCGAAGAGCTTGACGATGACCTGTGACAGCAGTTCGTCGTCGGGCTCGCCGATCTCCACGACGGTCGCGGCCTTGAGGCGCGAGCGCAGGTCCGGCAAATCGACGGACCAGGACATCGGCCAGAGACGGCTCGTGATGAGCAGTGTGTGGCCGTGCTGGCGCACATTGTTGATGATGTGGAACAGCGTGCGGTCGTCGAAGCCGGCGCGGTCGGCATCCTCGATCAGGACGGGGCCATGCTCCGCGGCCTCTTCCGCGCCGGTGCCGGGCTTCGCTTCGATCAAGGACGCACCCGCCTTATCGCGCCAGATGGCGGCGAGGTGCGACTTTCCCGACCCCACGGGGCCGGCGATGATGACGACGGGTGCCGGCCAATGCGGCCAGGCGTCGATCATCGCGACCGCCGCATCGACGGGTTCGGCGATCAAGAGGTCGTCGCGGCCCGTTGCCGGGTCGTGTTCGAAAACGAGCGGAAGCTGCTCGGCCTTGTTGCGCGAAGTCATGGCTTTACTCGGATACTCTCACTCATTCGCCGTTCGGCGTGCTCTCTTCCAGGAGAACGGGCTTGCTCGCCCCATAATAGAGATCGCTGTCAAGGTAGCGCGACAGGCCGAAGCGAACAAGCACGCCGACGGCCGCCGCCGCCGGCACGGCGATCATCAGCCCGACGAAGCCGAACAGCGCACCGAAAGCGACGAGCGCAAACATCAGCCAGACCGGATGCAGGCCGACGCGTGAACCGACCAGCTTCGGCTGGAGGATGTTGCCCTCGATGAACTGGCCGGAGAAGAAGATGACGGCGACGAGCACCACCATCCAGTAATCCGGCCAGAACTGCACGACCGCCACGCCGACGGCGAGCACCAGCCCGACCAGCGAGCCGACATAGGGGATGAAACTGATCAGGCCGGCGAAGAGGCCGATCAGGAGACCGAAATTCAGGCCCGCGAAGGACAGGCCGATACCGTAATAGAGGCCGAGAATGATGCAGATGGAGCCCTGCCCGCGCACGAAGCCGGCAATGGCTGCATCCATCTCGCTGGCGATCTGGCGGACATTGCCGACATAATCGCGCGGCACCCAGCTGTCGACCTTGGCGATCATGCGGTCCCAGTCGAGCAGCAGGTAGAAGGCGACGACGGGCGTGACGACGAGCAGCGAGACGATGTTGACCAGCGCCATGCCGGAATTCCACAGCTGCTTGAACACCGCGCCGAGGAAGCCCGCACCCTCCGCGAGAATGGAGGAAAAGCTCTGCTTGATCGTGCCCATCTGACTGCTGATCCATTTCGGCAGCAGGTTGGGATTGAAATTGGCCACCAGCTCCTGAAGCTGGGTGACATAGCCCGGCAGCTTCTCCAGGAAATCGGCGGCCTGCGTGGCGAGCAGCGGGATGACGATCATCAGCGACAGCGCAAAGAGGATGACGAAGGCGACGAGGATGACCACCGTCGCCATCATGCGGGAAAGACCGATGCGCTCCAGCCTGTCGGCGACCGGATCGAGGAAATAGGCGAGCGCCATGCCGGCGATGAAGGGCAAGAGGATATCGCTGAAGACCAGCAGGAAAAGCACGAAGAAGACGAAGGCGATGAGCCAGAAGATCACCTGCCGCTTCAATCCCGCGCCGCTGATATGGGGTGCCATCGCGCTCTTCCTCGTTTTTCCAATCGCCGCCGCTACGGGATGGAGATAGGATGCGGGGCGGATTGCGGTCAAGGCTCGCCAGGCGAATGGGCCACCGTCCGGGGTAAATCGGTGAAAAAAGCCCTGACTTCCCGGCATTCGTCTTGCACTTGCCGCCCCATCATGCCAATCGGGCGCGAACAGCGCGCAAGTCCGGAGACGAGAGCATGAGCCAGTCGGGAAAGAACGGTCTGACCTATAGCGATGCGGGCGTCGATATCGACGCGGGCAACCTGATGGTCGAGAAGATCAAGCCGGCCGTGCGCTCGACGCGCCGTCCGGGCGCAGACGGCGAGATCGGCGGCTTCGGCGGCCTGTTCGACCTCAAGGCTGCCGGCTTCAAGGATCCGGTGCTCGTTGCGGCAAACGACGGCGTCGGCACCAAGCTGAAGATCGCCATCGACGCGGACCGCCATGACACGGTCGGTATCGACCTCGTCGCCATGTGCGTCAACGATCTCGTGGTGCAGGGCGCCGAGCCGCTCTTCTTCCTCGACTATTTCGCGACCGGCAAGCTCGACCCGGATCAGGGTGCCGCCATCGTCCAGGGCATCGCGGAAGGCTGCCGGCAGGCGGGCTGCGCGCTGATCGGCGGCGAGACCGCCGAAATGCCCGGCATGTATTCGCATGGCGATTATGACCTCGCGGGCTTTGCCGTCGGTGCGGCCGAGCGTGGCCAGCTTCTGCCGGCCGGCGACCTTGCCGAGGGCGACGTCATCCTCGGGCTTGCCTCCTCCGGCGTGCATTCCAACGGCTATTCGCTGGTGCGCAAGATCGTCACGCTCTCGGGCCTCGGCTGGGATGCACCGGCCCCGTTCAACGCCGGCAAGACACTCGGTGAAGCGCTGCTGACGCCCACAAAAATCTATGTGAAGCAGTTGCTGAAGGCGATCCGCGAGACGGGTTCCATCAAGGCGCTGGCGCATATCACCGGCGGCGGCTTCCCGGAAAACATTCCGCGCGTGCTGCCCAAGCACCTTGCCGCCGAGATCGACCTCGATGCGGTCAAGGCGCCGGCCGTGTTCTCCTGGCTGGCCAAGACCGGCGGGGTGGAAGCCAAGGAAATGCTGCGCACCTTCAACTGCGGCGTCGGCATGATCGCCGTCGTGCCGGCCGACAAGGCCGATGCGGTCGCCGCCGTGCTGACCGGCGAAGGCGAGAGCGTCTTCCGCCTCGGCCGCATGGTCGCCCGTGAAGAAGGCGCCGCCGGCACGATTTACAAGGGCACGCTCGCCTTATGACGAGCCCGGCCCGCAAGCGCGTTGTCGCCTTCATCTCCGGCGGCGGCTCCAACATGCTGGCTCTGGCGAAGGCGGCCGAGGCACCGGAGTTTCCGGCCGAAATCGTCGCCGTCTTCTCCGACAAGGCTGATGCCGGCGGGCTTGCCAAGGCCGAAGCGCTGGGCATTGCGACCCGCACCTTCCTGCGCAAGGATTTCGCCAGCAAGGATGCGCATGAGGCGGCGATCCTCGCCGCACTTGCGGAATTCCGGCCGGATATCCTCTGCCTTGCCGGCTATATGCGCCTCCTCAGCGCGGATTTCATCCGCCCCTACGAGGGCCGCATCCTCAACATCCACCCGTCCCTGCTGCCGCTCTTCCCGGGTCTGCACACGCATCAGCGCGCCGTCGACGCGGGCATGCGGGTTTCCGGCTGCACGGTGCATCTGGTCAATGCCGGCATGGATGAAGGCCCGATCCTGGCGCAGGCCGTCGTGCCGATCATCGATGGCGACACGGCCGACAGCCTCGCGGCGCGGGTGCTGGTGCAGGAACACGCGCTCTATCGCCGGGTGCTGGCCGGCTTCGCCGCCGGCACATTGCCGGGCGGCACCGATCCCATGCAGAGCGTGCTTTCGCTCGGTTGAGAGTCTTATGCGGGAGCGAATTCGCTGCGGTTCAGCATCAGCCATTGCAGCAGCATGATGGTCTTGGCATCGACGATGACGCCGGAGGCGATCAGGCCATAGGCTTCGTCGATCGGCATTTCGATCACCTCGATATCCTCGCCCTCCCCCTCGACGCCGCCACCTTTACCATCGCGTTTCGAGGCATCGATATGGGCGGCAAAGCAGCTGACACGCTCGGTCAGCGTTCCGGCGCTGGAATACATGTCGAAGAGGTGGCGCACGTCGCGCACCGCATAGCCGGTTTCCTCCATCGCCTCGCGAATGACGGCGTCTTCCGGGCTGTCGTCGTCGAGCAGGCCGGCGGGCGTTTCGAGCAGGAAGCCATCCGGATGACCACCGAAAAAGGCGCCGGGGCGGAACTGGCGCACGAAGATCACCGACTGCCTGACGGGGTCGACCAGCAGCACGGTCGCGGCCGCGCCGTGATCGTGTAACTCGCGGTCGAGGAATTCGACACGCCCATCGGCACGGGTCTGTTCGAGCACGAGTGTCTGCAGATGGATAAAGCGTTTCCACACCGTCTGCTGGTCTACGATGCGGATAGCGGACGAAACGGGGGCCGTCATGAAAAATCCTTGCTGGGATCAGGCCGTCTTGCGCAGCCAGACGCGATTGTCGTGGAAGGCGGCACCGCCATAGGGCGCGACCGGGTCGGCGCCGGTCAGTACGTTGATGCCCTCGCCGTCGAGATGGGCGGAATTCGGCCAGATGCCCTCGGCGATCAGCACGCCGGGCTTCACGACGTCGCTCACCTTGGCATGCAGGCGGATATCGCCCCTGACATTGCCGAGCTGCACGATATCGCCATCGGCAATCCCCTGCGCCGCTGCGTCCTCGGGATGGATCATCACCTCCGGCCGGCCCTCGCGCTCCCGCGAGCCCTTGGTCTCGGTGAAGGTGGAATTGAGGAAGGTGCGCGCCGGCGAGGTGGCGAGGCGGAACGGATGCGCCTGGTCCGTCTCCTCGATGACGGCGACATAATCGGGGAAGGTCGGCAGGTCCTCATGCGGGCCGAAGGCGCCGAGCACCTTCGGCGGCTTGTTGGGAGCCGGCGTGTTCGTCCAGTCGGGACGGAAGCGGAACTTGCCGTCGGGAAAGCTGAAGCCTCTGCCGAAATGCGCCGCCTCGAAATCCGGCTGGCAATCGATCCACTTCTCTTGCTTCAGCCCGTCGAAATCCATGTCGTAATAGGGCAGCATCTTCGTGATGTGCTCCTGTTCCGACAGGCCGAAGCCCGGCATATCGGCAACACCGAGGCGCTTAGCCAGTTCCTCGATGACGAAGAGATTGGTGCGCACCGTCGCCGGCGGCTCGACGAGTTTCGGGCCGAGGATGATGTGCTGGTGGCCACCGCCGCGGTAGATATCGTCATGCTCGACGAACATGGTGGCGGGCAGCACGATATCGGCGAGTTTCGCCGTGTCGGTCATGAACTGCTCGTGCACGGCGACGAAAAGATCGTCGCGCAGAAAACCCTGCTTCACGAGGCGCTGTTCCGGCGCGACGTTCACCGGGTTGGTGTTCTGGATCAGCATGGCGGTGACGGGGCCGCGGTCCCGCAGCGCCACGGCGTCACCCGTCAGGATGCGGCCGATCTGCGACTGGTCGAGCATGCGGATATCGGGATCGACGAATTTCGAGCCCATAAGCTCTGCCTTGCGCAGGTGGAAGATGGCGGAATTGCTGTGGAAAGCCCCGCCGCCTTCATACTGCCAGGAGCCGAGCACGGTGGCGATGGAGAGCGCCGCATGCATGGAGACCGCGCCGTTGCGGCTGCGGGTGAAGCCGTAGCCGAGCCGGAAGAAGCTCTTCTTCGTCTGCCCGACAAGCGCGGCAAAGGCTTCGATTTCGGCGACGGCGAGGCCGGTGATGCCGGCCGCCCATTGCGGTGTGCGGGTGGCGAGATGCGCTTCGAGGCCCGCCGGGTCGTCGGCGAATTTTGCCATATAGGCGCGGTCGGCATAGCCGTCGCGGAACGCGACATGCATGACGGCACAGGCGAGTGCCGCATCCGTGCCCGGCCGCAGCTTCAGTGCGATATCCGCCTGCTTCATCGTCGGGTTGTCGTAGATGTCGACGACGACGATCCTGGCGCCGCGTTCCTTGCGCGCCTTGATCGCATGCGTCATCACATTGACCTGCGTGGAGACCGCATTGGTGCCCCAGATGACGACACAATCGGACTTCGCCATTTCGCGCGGATCGGGGCCGCGCAGGGTACCGGCGCCCATGACAAAGCCGGTCCAGGCGGGGTTCGTGCAGATCGAGTCGAAGAAGCCGGAATAGCGCTTGGCGTGGCGCAGGCGCTCGATAGAATCGCGCTGCACGAGGCCCATCGTGCCGGCATAGTAGTAGGGCCAGACGGCCTCCACACCATGGGCCTGCTCGGCCTTGACGAAATTTTCCGCGATGGCGTCGAGGGCTGCTTCCCAGGAGATGTCGGCCCATTCGCCGCCGCCCTTGGCGCCCTTGCGGATCATCGGCTTCATCAGCCGGTCGGGATGGTAGAGCCGTTCGGCATAGCGTGCGACCTTGGCGCAGATGACGCCGGCCGTATAGCTGTTGTCGGCGCTGCCCTTGACGCGCCCCATGCGGCCATCCGCGCCGATCTCGACATCCAGCGCGCAAGTGGAGGGACAATCGTGCGGACAGGCCGAATGGCCGATGCGCGGTTTTCCGAGATGGGGGGTCGCAACGTTCATGGCTTTTCTATATTGCAGAGCGCTAGCTGCCAAAAGGCAAATCGTTCGACCATCGCAACAATTCATCGTCGCATCAGAGCGTTTGATCGCGCGGGGACCGCATGAACTATCGCCACATCTACCACGCGGGCAATTTCGCCGACGTCCTGAAGCACGCCGTGCTCGCCCGCCTCGTCACCTACATGCAGGGCAAGGACAAGGCGTTTCGCGTGCTCGATACGCATGCCGGGATCGGGCTCTACGACCTTTCGAGCGAAGAAGCGCAGAAGACCGGCGAATGGCTCGACGGCATCGGGCGCCTGCTGGCCGAGGACCTGCCGCCCGCGGTGGCTGCGGTTCTTGAACCTTATCTCAAGGTCGTCAACGAATTGAATCCGGAAGGCGGGCTAACCCATTATCCCGGCTCGCCAAAACTGGCGCGCATGCTGTTCCGTCCGCAGGACCGGCTGTCGGCGATGGAACTGCATCCCGACGACTACGAGACGCTGCACCGCCTCTTCGACAACGATTTCCAAAGCCGCATCACCCATCTCGACGGCTGGCTGGCTCTCGGTGCGCATCTGCCGCCGAAGGAGAAGCGCGGCATCGTGCTGGTCGACCCGCCCTTCGAGGTCGAGGGCGAATATGAGCGGCTGGTGGACGGACTGGAAAAGGCCGTACGCCGCTTTCCAGGCGGCGTCTATTGCCTGTGGTATCCGCTCAAGAAGAACGCGCCCATCGCAGAATTCCACAAGGCGCTGAAAGAGACCGGCATCCCGAAAATGCTGTGCACGGAACTCACGGTGAAAAGCGACCGCGGGACGACGGGCCTCACCGGCTCTGGCCTCATCGTGGTCAACCCGCCCTATACGCTGAAGCAGGAGCTTGACGTGCTGCTCCCCTTCCTGAAGGAACGGCTGGCGCAGGACCGCTTCGCCTCGGCGCGCACGTTCTGGCTCACGGGCGAGACGAAGGCCTCTTGACCTTTGCCGTTCGGCGGCAACAATCGCGCGCCGAACCGGGAGACCTCCATGACGCCTTCATCTCGCGCCCGATCCGTCCTGCTGGCGCTTGCCGCCCTGCTGGCGCTTGCCGGCTGCGGCGAGGAAAAGCCGGCCGAAAAGCCGCACACGGAGGAAAGCCGGAAGGCTCCGCAGACGCAGGCAAAAATCCCTATCGGCAAGGGGTTCGATTTCTACGTTCTCTCGCTGTCCTGGTCGCCCAGCTGGTGCGCGGAAAACGATGCTAGCGGCAAGACGCAGCAGTGCCGCAGGGGCAACGACTACGGCTTCATCATGCACGGCCTCTGGCCGCAGAACGAGCGCGGCTATCCGGAATTCTGCCGCACGCGCGAATCCGACCGCGTGCCTGACAGCCTCGGCCGCACCGTGCTCGACATCATCCCATCCATGGGCCTCATCGGCCACCAGTGGCGCAAACACGGCAGCTGCTCCGGTCTCAGCCAGCGAGACTATTTTTCGGTGGTACGCGCCGCACGGGAGCGCATTCATATTCCGAAGAGCCTGGAACCGCAGCGCGATGACATCAGCGCGGCGCCCGATGCGATGGAACAGGCTCTCATTGCCTCCAATCCCGGTCTCGACCGCAAGGGCATCGCCGTCACCTGCGCAGGCGGGCAGCTGGAGGAGATTCGCATCTGCATGACGCCGGATCTCGGTTTCCGCCCCTGCCCCGAAATAGACCGCGCCGCCTGCCGCGCCAAAACCATTCAACAGCCATCCATCCGCTAACCAGGACCCGCCGATGAAGATCTTCTATTCCTCCACCTCGCCCTATTCCACGAAGGTGCGCATGGCCGCGCATTATGCCGGCCTGCCGGCAGAATCGGTCACCGTCGACACGAATGCGGACCCGGCAGAGCTGCTTGCCGCCAATCCGCTCGGCAAGATCCCCGCGCTTTTGACCGATGACGGCCTTGCCGTCTATGACAGCCGGGTGATCATGAATTACATCGACCGCCAGACCCGCGGTTCGCTCTATCCGCGCAATGCCGTCAAGCGCACCGAGGTGGACATTCTGGAGGCCACGGCGGACGGCATCTGCGATTGCCTGCTCGCCATCGTTTACGAGCGCCGCTCGCGGCCGGAGGAGAAGGTGCACCAGCCGTGGATC